>JADJFV010000002.1:0-300000 GCA_016708435.1 Leptospiraceae bacterium
TAAAGAAGAACTCTGGAAAATTTACGAGCTAGAAAATTGGAAGAAGTTCCTAAACGAATTTTGGTTTAGCATTATCATAGATGAAACTTTAGACAATGCAGTCGAGCATGGAGGTAGACGTTTTGACGACGAAGTGACTGTGCAAGTATTTGAAACCAGTAAATTTTTAGATGTCTATGTGATTGATAGTGGCAAAGGTTTTGAGCCAGAATTAATTCCTGATCCCGCTAGACCGGATCGCATTCATGTTCCAACCGGTCGAGGAATTCATATCATGAAAAATTATTTCAGGTCAATTGGAACTTTTAGGCAATGAAATACGAGTTCGAATTTCCCAAAATCCCGCCGACAACCCCGAAGAAGGTTAAAAAAAAGAACAAACGGTTTTCATTGAGCCTAGCAAAGATATTTTGAGTAAAAAAACCATTGAAGGAATCAAATCGAATGAAAAAAATATTAGTTATCGCTATGTTACTCGGAGCATCTATCGTGTTTTCTAATTGCGGCAAAGAAGCTGTAAGCGCTGCTGAATGCGAGGCAATCGTCAACCAAATGTTTACCAATTTAGCAAAAGAGCTAAAGCCTGAAGAAGCAGAAAAAGTAAAAGCTATGGAAGGAACTCTCAAAGCTGGCGTTATAAAAGAATGCACCTCCGGAAAATACAATCTAGGATTGCTTGAAAGCTGCAACCAACATCGCTGCTTTACAAACTTGTAAAAATAAATTTTAAGTATCATTTCGAACACCGCCTGTCGGCAGAATTTGCAGTTAAGAAACAGGCGGTGTGAGAAATCTATTTTGCAATAGAACGATAGGATTAAGCAAAATAGACCTCTCACGATGAAGCTGTTCGAGGTGACAGAATTCACTTCAACACATAAAACCCTTTCTCATCCGTGTAGCAACCGTGTTCGCGGTAAGGTCCGCCTTCTTTCATAAATAGAATTCTTTGCGCATAACGCTCTCTTTTTTTCATACATCGTAAACACACATCAAAGCGAATTGCCCATTCACATTCTTCTGGTCGAAAAATTGGAAACACTCTAAGTAGGGGCTTAGATTCTTCTTCGCTAGAAAATTCCTGCCCAAAAAGAGAGAATCCGAAGAGGATTAGAAAAATCGAAATGCCGATTCTTTTGCCACAGGGATATGGATTCGCGGACGACTTACAAATACGATTTTGATTATTATTGCGCATAATTATAAAAAAAATATATCCCCATTTTCACAAATCACTTTTTCAAGATCAATACTATATACTCAAGCCAGATTATAATTGTCACAGGTTGATGAACGATTTAGTTTGTATTGCTTATCCCCTCGTTGCAGTTCCTATTGCGGTTTAAATTGCAGTTCATCTTTAGTTACGGAATTTTTAGAGTATAGATGAACTGATACATGAACTGCAAGATGGACTGCAAGATGGACTGCAATAAGGTGTGACCTAACCCCGGATTCTGCTGCTCTTGTGGAATACTCAGAAGTATCCCCTTCCCTAATTCGCTTCGCAGGGCAGGGGACTTTATTTTTGCATGGATACCCATGCGAAGAGTATTGCGTCACGCTCTGGCTGTAGTAGATTTGCATGACTTTATCGTTGCTGTTGAATGAGATTGACAAGTTTTAAAACTAGGTTTTCTGCTTACTTTGAGGGATATTGGCGCTACGTCGGATCTTTACTTTGAGAGTGGACAAATTTATCCCGTTTAAATAAACCTTATTAGGAAAGAGACGCAATCGATATTCCTTTGAAGCGTTAAAGCTTGTAGAATTTGAATGGGAGAGAATGATGGGAGAAGTTGGATGCAAATAAGAAATTCAACACACAGCCTCATAACTTTAGTAGCTATTAATGAAACTAATTTTATTATCGTAACACTATAGCTTCTACTTTTTTTTCACCTATGGTAACGTGATTACATTCAATGGAATGCTGTAGGTTGTGATCCTTCTTATGAAAGATTTGACAAATGTATCGCCAAGAAAATCAAAGCAAATATGCAAGAAAGTAGAAAGACTCCTAGTTACTGAAAAGTAAAAATGCATACATCTATCTGAAAATACCTATGTTAGGCGATGAGTATTTGGAATATGATAATAAAGATCTAGAGTATAATTTAGAGCCTGATAAAAGAAAAGAAAGAGCTATACCAATCTATATTGAGCTTAACGCTAATTTGCTAAATTAAGAAAAACGAGAGAGAAAATATCGATAGCTCCAAAATTGCAAAGAACAAATTATTGCAGAGTATTTAATAGCACAATTACCGAAAAAGGGTTATTTAGTGTTTTTCCTCAGAGAATTTATTCTTTGCACTGGCCTTTAAAAGGGTTAAAGTTATATTGTATTTGACTATGTAATTGATTTAATATTTTATAAAGAATTTCGCTCCAAGATAAAGGGTCTCATTATTGTCCTGGTCAAGAAGAAAACGCTTTTGACGAATTCATGCACCGGGGCTTAAAAACAGAAGTCAACTTTAAACCGGGGGGAATCTATCAAATAGAAATTAAATCTAATCCAATTTCAGGTATTTCTAGTAAATCATATTCCGCATGGGCGAGGGTTGCATCTGAAAGAATGAACACCGTCCCCGGCTTCACCATCACTCAAAGAACTACCGCCTAATACTAAGTTTGCGTTCGATGGAAAGGATGATGTTGGTAAGACGTATGAACAAGTGAAGAAGGAATTTATTTTATATGATAAAGACGCGGAGCAAGGTAAGTAATGGTTAATTGTTAATGAACAATGATGAATGGAAGATAGCAAGAAACTGCAAACCAAAAGGCTAATGGGAAATAGAACGAATAATCGTAGTTACCCAGAAATTTTACCCCGTTTAGTTCATGACATCTTTTTATGAAAGAGACACAATCCGATTTTGCTATACCCATTCTCAAAAGTAAATTCCGAATTAAAATTTGGATACTCTGCTTTTGAGAATGGGGAATACCCCTTTGTAGAAAAATAGTGGATGAACTTAGATTAAAAAAGTATCATTTGTATATTTTTATATTAAACTAGACAAAGGAAAGAAATATGCTATCATGCATATAGTCTAAGCCCATGAAAAATATTTTCAACGAATCCTTTTTCACAAAAAATCCTATCCCGATGTGGGTATATGATTTAGCTACATTACAATTTTTAGAAGTCAATGAAGCGGCAACTATTGTATACGGTTACAGCAGGGAAGAATTTTTATCTATGACTATCAAAGATATTCGTCCTTCCGAAGATTTACCAGCTCTACTGAAGGTTGCGAATGTGGATAATGAAGGTTATGCTGACACAGGAGTTTGGAGACATCTAAAGAAAAATGGAGAGTTACTGTATGTCAATATCTCAGGTCAAGTTATCGAATTTCAAGGAAGAAAGTCAGAACTTATTTTATCTATCGACCAAACAGAGAGAGTAAATGTTTTTAAGCAATCAAGTTTAAATGAAAGCAAACTCAATAGCATTTTAAATTCGATTAGAGATATTATTTGGTCTAGTGACCCAAATAGCTATGAGATTTTTTTTGTGAACAAAAATGTTTTTGATTTATATGGATATGATGCAGAAGATTTTTATAAAAATCCAAATCTTTGGAATGAATGTATTTTTGAAGAAGATAGGCAGAAGGTAATGGATGCTTTTACTAAAATAAAAGAAATTGGTTTTTTTGAAGAGGAATATCGAATTATAACTAAGGATAAAAAAATTAAATGGGTGAAAGACAAGGCTTGGTTAGTAAGAGACAATCTGAAATCTGAAATAATTCGCATAGATGGAATAAGTCGAGATATTACCGAAGAGAAAAATAATTTAGAACAGATAAGAGAACTTTCCGAAAAAGCAATTAAGCAAAATGCATTTTTAAGAGAGATCGCATACATTAATTCTCATAAACTACGAGGTCCTTTAGTTTCTATCTTAGCTGGATTGGAACTTCTTCAAGAAGGTGCAGATTTAGAAAGTATAATTTTAAAAATTAAAAAATCTGGAGAAGAATTGGATCAAGTAATTAGAAGCTCTCTTGATTTTTTACCTGAATCAGAAGACAATATTTTTATTAATCCAATTCCTACGAATAAAAAAATTCAAACAATTTTTTGTATTGATGATGATACATTACAATTAATGGTAAATAGAAGAATATTTAATTTATTAAATTCAGAGATTCAACTTTTGACATTTGAAGATCCAAAAGATGCGTTTACTTCTATTCATGCGCACTATCCTGAACTAATCTTTTTAGATTTAAATATGCCAGAAATGAACGGCTGGGATTTTTTGGATGCTATGAAAAAAGACCGATTGAATATTGATGTGTATATTTTAACTTCTTCTGTTGATCCGTATGATAAGAAAAAAGCGGAAACCTATGAAAACATTAAAGGCTTTTTGTCAAAACCTCTTTCGCTTCAGGTATTAAAGAATATAATATTCTAATTTATAAATTCCACGAAGTTCCCGGGGGAATTGTTCAAGCAAATATAAAAATTTCCAATCAAAAAAATATTTCATCCAAAAAAAGCTTGCAGTTAAATTGGGTTTTTGTGGCTAATTAAGATTAAACTATAATTTTAATTAGGAAAGAAATTTCCCCCTCTTACTTCATAACACCTTATTATGAAAGAGACGCAATCCGATTTTGCTTTAGGCTTTTAACTTTGTGGGATAGGAGGAGATAGAATTATCGAGAAGTTGAGTGAAGATTACTAGAAAGAGAAATTTTAAATATGTAGTTGCAATTATTTTAGGGTTTAAACCAATTTAACACTAGAAAAGGATCATTTTAAAAGCAATGAAAACCATCATCATCACAGGAGCCAATTCTGGAATCGGGAAAAAAACTTTTCTAAAGTTTATCTTAGATGGACATCATGTAATTCTAGGTTGTCGCAATCAAGAATCAGCACAATTTGTTATATCAGAGGCATCTAAGGAAATTCCTGGTTTGGAAGGAAGAGTTACCTCCATACATCTAGATTTAGAAAGCTTTGCGTCTGTCCGCAATTTTGCTAGAATAATTAGAGAAAAATTTTCCCAAATCGATCTTTTAATACATAATGCAGGTGCATTCAATCATGGAATAAAATCTTTCCAGAAGACTCAAGATGGTTTTGAACTTACTTATCAGGTAAATGTTCTTAGCCCATATTTACTAAACCGGGAACTTTATGAAGTATTAGAAAAATCTCCCAAACCACAGATCATCTATGCATCCACAACGAATATTAAATATTTTTTGATCCCAAAAAGAAAAGTAAATCTGAAAGATATGACTCCACACAATGAGCCTTACAATTCTTACAAAATGTATGGAGATTCAAAGATTTGCCAGCTTGCGATGATGTTTTCGGAATCTGAAAAACATCCAAACATCCAAATGAATTCTGTACTTATTCCTGCTGTAAAAATTGATCCCAAAAGTCGGAAGAAACTTTCTCTTTTTTTTAGAGTGCTTGCTGTATTACAATCTCCCTTTTCGATCCCACAAGAAATTATCGCAGATTGCTACTTTTTTCTTTCAGAATCCAATCTTAACAAAATTCTTATCAACTCGAAAAAAGAGATTGTGAAACCTGTTGATTATGCAAACTCAATAGGAGAGCATTATACAAATTTATTCACCGATAAACACTATCCTAACTATTGCCACAATGAAGATTTGAAAAAGGAATTACTGAATGTATTGGATAGGATTTAAGTATTCGTTTACAATCATGAGTTTCATTTCATGTCCGCAGTCGGGGCATTGAGCTATTTTATATAAATCTGAGCAGGAGTCAGAAGATTGGGATTCTATGCGATTACCTAAAATTAATTCCAAGCCTATCCAGTAATATAGAAAATAGATATTTCAAAAAACTTGACATATATAGGTAATAAATTACCTATTAATTCAAAGAGAGGAATCATGGAATTTTTATTTCCTGATTGTTGAGTTTAAAGTATGAATCAATTCCAAAATCTAATAGAGCAAATTCTAATCGCAAAATCAAATGTTCAACATCGTCCTTTTATCCTTGGGATCAGCGGGATAGATGCCTCCGGAAAAGGTTATATCAGTAAATTGATTCAAAAAGAATTGATTCGACTGGGTCATTCGGTGCATTTGGAAAACTTAGACGGATGGTTGCAATTGCCTGAAATTCGATTTTCTAAAATTGAGCCAGCTTCCGTTTTTTATCAAAATGGATTTAGGTGGAATGAATTAAAAGAAGAGATTCTAGAGCCATACTTAAAGAATCAGCCTTTAAATTTTACAATGAATTATTTGGAGGAAACATGGACTCATTTTGAAAAAAAAGAGATTTCTATTCATCCGGTAGATTTTTTTATTTTAGAAGGAATATTTCTATTTCAAGAATTATTATTTCCTATGTTTTCATTGACAATTTTGGATAGATTGTTCCTTTCAGACTGCAATCAATAGAGCAATCAATCGCAATCAGGAAGGATTAAAGGAAGAAGATATTATAAAATGCTTATAATACTATTTTTTTTCCTGCACAGGAGATTCATTTCAAAAGGATCATCCGAAAGAAAAAAGCGAGCATGATCTATGCCAACGACGTTTAAATATTTTCCGTTTCTATAAAGTTACTCTGATCTGTCACTTTTAAATGTCTACAGTGGTATTTAAGCTTTTAACTTTGTGGGATAGAAGGAGATAGATTTATCGAGAAGTTGGATGCAATTCACTAGAAAGACAAATTCCTAGAAAGTTAATTATTTAGTTGACTTATTAAACTAAATTAAATAATCTTCTATAGATGGAAAAGAAAACTCCTCATTATGATTTGAATTTAGTCAAAGACGATATTAGGAAAGGCAATTATGGCAAAAGATAAAAAATGGGTAGATTGTCCTTCGTGTGGGGCTGTTGGAACTATGAAATTTACCAATAAGAGAACGTTCGAAGTAAAGCATAAAGAGTTAGGAGAAATCAAGCTAAATAAATTAAGCGGATATTTCTGTAAGAAATGCGATGACGGCTTCTTTTCTATCAAATCAGAAAATACAATCGAAGCTCATCTCGCAGAATTGCAAGCAAGAAAAGATGCGGACAAAGTCAAAGCATCTGATTTGATTTTAGTAGAAGACCTCGCCCGTAAATGGAAGAAGACTAAACAATACATTCACAAACTAATGAACGAGGGAAAAATTCATTACGTTTACATAGGCAAATTAAGATTTCCTCTCAAAGAAGAATTGAATCGAAGTGGAATTTAAAAAAAAGAAAATAACTCTACAATGACCTTCAAAGTATCTCTATACTAGCGGCAGGGATCGACTGGTGTCCCAATTTTCATCGGGACAAGAAGGAGAGCCCGTTTGATACTTCTGAGTATCAAGCCGCCCAAGCAAATATGTGGTAATCTTTAAAAATTTCTTTCTTGACTTTACGCCTTGAAATTTCAAGGTAAAGCCATGAGTTTCGCAATACAAGAACGTCAGGCATTCTTCGAGAAAGCAGTCCCTATTAGTGTTGAGGCTTATCATTTTTTGTATAAGCAGGGTCTTATTTCGGAAAAGACAGAACTCTTAGAAGGAGTAGTGATAGAAAAAAGACATAAGGATCCGATTCATGCAAATCTTGTGACTCTACTGGCTTCGTTTCTTTATGAAGCAATTAAGAATGAATACCAACTCAGACAAGAGAATCCTATCAATACAGGCTTCTCAGAGCCAGAGCCTGATATCGCAATTGTTCCGAAAGGAGATTACTCCAACGCTCATCCAACAGAAGCCTTGCTTGTAATTGAAGTGGCTAATTCCTCTATTGCGCTTGATAGAGCCAAAGCATCCATTTACGCAAAAGCGAATATTCCCGAATACATCATCGCTAATTTACAAAATAAAATTCTGGAAGTTTACTCAAATCCTGTAGATGGAAAGTATTCTTTTACTAAAATTTTACAGACGGACGAAAGATTTATTTCGACTAACGTTTCGAATATTTCTTTTTCTTTAAATGATTTTCTTTCTTCAAATTCATGATTCAATTGGAAATGTTTTAACATCTTGGCACCGCAAAATTTAAAATCAAAAATTATTCTTTCAATCGTAGCATTTTGCTCCTTACTAATTTTTCTAGATTGGTTTGTATTCTCCTTCCTGTTTCTAAAAGTTCCAAACGAACTAGAATGGGATACTTCGCCCTGGTATAATTTCTTACAGAAAAAAGAAAATCTAAATTTCACAAAGGACAAAAAGGGAGTGCTTGTTACAGGGAGTTCTGTCGCGTTATATTCCTATTTGCCGCAGAGGGTAGATGAAGAGTTGGAAAAGTCAGGTGTAAAAATTCATTCTGATTTTTTTGGTCATGTCGCCATGTCGCCAACAGATTTGTATTATTATGCAGACGAAATGATTTCTAAAAAACCGGACTTGATTTTATATCTTATCAATCCGGGTGATTTGCAAATGGATCATTTTCCGAAAGTAGGGGACAGCTTTGGCGAGTATTCAGAAGAGGTTAGGATTCATGCCTATGCCGCTCGTCATCCGGTTAAGTTTTATTATCCGCTCCAATTTCTATTCGATCATTTCTCTTCTCTGAAAAAAGCAGAAATTCTTCCCCTTCTAACTAAAACTATGCTCTATGTAAATCGGTATCGTAGTTTTCTATTTGATCCGATTGATGCTTATTTGGAACGTCATACGCGAAGTGGAACTAGTTATCATAATTATACAGGTGCGACTCTAACTCCAATCCAATGGAGAAAGGGCTGGACAGATCAAAAATTCCAAGTCTCCTGTGAACTAAAAGCAAAGTCCCAATTTAGTGAAACTGTATTTATTCCTGAAAAAGATACAGAGGTTATTATTTCAAATGGCGCAAAAGAATTGTATAAAAATTCCTTTTCCAAAACAGGTTGGCAGAAAATTCAATTTCAGATTCCAGAAAAGTTGCAAGCGGATAAGATTGACTTAGCGTTTCAAATTGGAAAAACTATAAGTGCAAAGACTATAGACAAAAAACTTTACGGTAGAGAATACTTCTACGGGATTCGTCTTCCGCAAAATTTTTGTAAGCAAACTATCGAGAGGGATATTTCTTTTACCCGCATTGATAGCAAGGACGATCAAGTATTGCAAGAAATGACCGACTCGGAATACGCACAAGATTACTTTGAGAAAATGTATAAAGACGCAGATAAATATGCGGATAGTCAGCGGAAAATACCCGTTCGCCCCGAAGTGCAACGTCTCTATCATCTTCATCTAGTAAAAGAATTTCTAAATAAGAAAGGTCGCTATCGTTGGTCGGAATTTGCGATGCTAGAAAAAGCTGCTGCAAAATTTAAACAAGCGAATATCCCTTTTGTCATTGTGAATAATCCTGAGAATCCGCTCGAATTAAATCTATACAAAGAAAGTGAGTGGTATAAAGACTATTTGCATTTTTATTCAGAGCTTTCCAATCATTCAGTAAAATTTTACGATCACAAAGAATCAGTGCCGGAAGTGCAAGATTTTATTGACTCACACCACTTGACCTATAGAGGCTCCGAGCAGATGATTCCAATCTATTCAACTATCATAAAGGAAAATACAACAAGGTAATCCTATGAGCAAAATTATTTCCATTCTTGAAAAGTCTTACATCAGATACTCGCTGTTTGCCTTAGTCTATATAGTAGTGACAACATCTCTCTGGAAAAAATACAATTACAATCCAACTTCTATGATTAATTTCGGAATGGAATTTGCTATTCAAAACAAAGAGAAGATGCCAGATGGAGCAGTGGTGATTATGGGAAGCAAAGACGATCTCGGAGCAGGCTATGATGGACAGATATTTTATTTTTATTCCAGAACCATTTCTGAATTAAACATGAACTGGCCTAAAGGCTTTGATGAAAGCTATCGCGCTCCTCGCATTGGCTATCCATTGTTAGTCGGAATCATTGGATTTTTGGGCAAGACCGCGTCAGTCTATGGAATGTATTTTGTAAATCTTTCCTTGTTTCTTCTTTCTTATATACTTCTTCGAAGAATTTTAGATGAAGATAAAAAGATATTCTCTTTATTTTACTTGCTTTCTCCTTTTTCTCTTGGCAGTTACGCTGTATTAGTAAGTGATTCTGTGATGGTTTCTCTTGTAATCATTGCTTATTATTTTTACTTGGAAGAGGAAAATCTATATTTTGTGCTAGTGGCAAGTCTTGCTATTCTTTGCAAGGAGCCAGCTCTATTTTTATTTTTCCCGCTTGGAGTAAAGGCAATATTAGAAAAAAGAGTTCCGAAAGCACTTCTAATAGTCTCCGTGTTAGCCATCCCGATTATGTGGCATGTATATTTGAAAGTGACTTTTCCAAATTGGAAAGCAACAAGGCTAATAGATTTTATCCTCCCGTTAGAAGGAATTATTACTTACTCAAAATCCATCCTTGCCTCCGTTGGAACTACAACGGATTACAAAGAGTTGGCGCGATTGCTTTCCAGATTTCCGCTATTGGTTTTGCTTGTTACAGGAATTGCAATTTTATTTACAGGAAATATTAAGCGAGGAATTGAATTTCGTTTAGGGATTGCGCTTGTATTTTTCATGGTATCGACGGCTAGTTTTTATCATTTCTGGTCAGTCTATGAAAATGTTTCGAGGATGTTTACACTAAGCATTCCTCTTTTTATTTTATTGAAAAACGAAGAGGAAGACACAAAGACAGGCTCTTATTTTTTTCTAACAATTATCATATTGATTTTGTTTCTAGTAAAAGTAATTGCAATTCAAAAAGCGCAGGGTTATACAATCTGGGGCATGTAAAGGTTTTCGCATGACCGCAAAAAAAGTATTGGTCGTTGGAGCAGGCTCTGGAATTGGAGAAGCGTTATTCGCCACATTAAATAAAAATTCAGAGCAAGATGTGTTTGGAATTTCTAGAAGAGGAATATCTACCTGGGCGAAAATAAAATCTGGTTTCAATTATAAATGTGATGTTACGAATGAGACTGAAATTATTTCTTTTGCTGAGTTTTATAAGAATTCTTTTGATGCGATAGACGCCATCTACCTTTGTCAGGGGGATGGTTTATTCGGAGAGCTTTCTTCTTTAACAAAAGACAAAATTGAATCACATTTTTCCTTGAATATAACTTCTTCTTTTCTGATTTTACAAAACTTTTTCTCTCTATTAAAACGTTCCGATAAGAATCCATTTGTCTGTTTTCTATCTTCCACAGCGGGTAAGATTGGTTTTCCTGAATCGACAGCTTACTGTGCATCTAAACATGCTGTAGCCGGACTTGCAAAATCACTTCGAGAAGAATGGAAAAAAGACCAAATACGGGTATTCACTGTTTACCCCGGGGCAATTAGCACTCCGATTTGGGATGGTCGAGACGGATTTGATACAAAGGATATGATTTCTCCGAAAGACTTTGCTGAGTATTTGAAATCTTTTTTATCTATACCTGCATCTATCAACGTGGAAGAATCTTATATTCTACCAATGAAGGGAATCTTATAATGTGTAGTCGATTTAGTCTAAAATCTAAAATGCAAGAATTACAAGAACAGTTCCAAACTCATAATATAATTGAAGACATGGACTTTAAAGATGAATTTCTCCCAACTGACCGGATACTTGTGATTTGGCGGAATACTGAGATTGATCAGAATGAAATGAAGCTTATGCGATGGGGATTGATTCCAAATTTTGTAAAAGATTTTGAACAGATTAAAAAGTATTCTCTCTTTAATGCGCGCTCGGAAACTCTTGAAGAGAAGCCAGCGTTTAGAACTTTACTTGATTCAAACCGATGTCTTATTCCTGTTGATATTTTCTATGAATTTAAGGCAGAAGGAAAAGTTAAAGACAAATACGCATTTACCCTACACCCCGAGTCCACATTTGCCATGGCAGGATTATGGGATAAATGGAAAAATCCAAAAACAAAAGAAGAAATTTTCTCTTGCACAATCATTACCACAGTTGCAAATGAAGTCGTTCGACCAATTCACGAAAACAATCGAATGCCGGTTGTGCTAGAGAGAGATTCTTATATGGATTGGTTAGACCCTCAAATTAAATTTTCAAACTGGAGAGATCTAATGAATCCATTTGATTCGAATAAGATGAAATCAGAAAAAGTCGCAAGAGCGGATAAGCAAAGTTTATCGCAAGTAGATAAAATCAAAATTTCTAATGAATCCAAGTTTGAAGATAACCAACCTTCTCTCTTTGGTTCTAAATGAAATATTTTGAACGAAAAATTAATTGATAAAAATGAAAACAGAAACAACAAAGAGCATCATTCAATTCCTTGTATTGTGCCTGACATTCTGTGCTCCTAGAATTTATAAGGAGCAACCAGGATTTGTTCCGATTAAAGATATTTCAGGAAACCAGGTTGAATACTTTCCAGAAAAAGCCAAGTATCTTGGTTTCAAAGAAAATTTTTCACCGAATCTAAGTCAGTTATCACAATTTACAAATTTAGAATCTCTCGAAATATCTTCGCCTGAATGCAAAGATATTTCTGAGATAGCAAAATTGAAAAGCCTTCAATTTCTAAATCTAAGTGGAACTTCCGTTTCTTCTTTGCAGCCGATTGCAGAGTTATCAAATTTGCATTCTTTAATTTTGAATGATGTGGCTATTTCTGATTTAACGCTAATTTATAATTTAAAAAAAATCAGAAGACTATCCCTCGCGCGATCTGCCATTCGTGACATAACATTTGCGAAACAATTCTCAGAATTAAGACATTTGGATATTCGAAATACGTTTGTAACCGAGCTAAATGAAATCAGCAGTGCAAAGAAATTAATCGACTTATACATTGGTGGCACAAAGATTCAAACACTTAAGCCACTCGCAACGCTAAAAGATCTAACTTTCTTAGAAATCGACGATACGTCTATTGAGGAGCAAGAAATTTCTGATTTAAGGAAAGCATTGCCCTATCTCAAAATTGTCAGACGAGGACGATAGGGGCTTCACTCAAAAAAATCGGAAGCCTTCGGATTCTGGATAGAAATCATGTCCCCTATCCGAATGAATTCGCTCGAATCAAGGCTTCCTGTCGAATCCACAGTCTCCAAAACGCCGACCGGTTTACCATTTAGAGAAGCAGTTGCTCCTTTCTTTGCATACTTCATTCTTAGGCTCCAAGCTTGAACTATTTTTTTTTCTTCGGAGACGATAATTGCGTCTATCGTATTTTCGGAGCGACTTTTTCCTTGTCTTAAGCTGACTGATTCAGAAATGCCAATGGATGGGCTAATAATGATTCCCTGCTCATTTTTGGTTAGTTGGAATTTCAGGTGATCGCAATCAAATCCTTGCAATAAAATCCATCTTTGTCCGAGGTGCTTTGCCGCAAAAACTGTGCACATCTCCGGAAAGAAAAACACTTTTCCATCTTTGTCTTCTAATACACCTAAGACTCTTGTCTCTTCCCATTTTCTTTCTTCGTTGTAAGATAGCTTTGCAAAAATAAATTTCTTATCCTGAACAAGCAATTGCAGAAATTCATACCCTTTACGAAAATCCTTTTTCTCTGAGAACCAAGTTCCATTGGGCAAAAAAGATTCTTCTGGCATTATATTGTGAATGGCGAGTAAAAAGATGATAGCCGCTTTTTTAAATTGCATTTGGTAATTCCATTGTTTTCATTTGTCTAAGTTTAAGAGTGAATATAAGCAACAATTTGTAAATCATTTGACAAACAAAATCCAAGGAATTACTTCAACCTATGAACTCAGTAAGCCGTTACTCTAGATTCTTTACCCTACCCCTACTTTTTTTAAGTTTAATTTCTTGTTATCAATCAAACGGACAATCAAAGTCCCAGAAGAATGCATTGAGTTTGATGTCACTGAAATATGTTCTAGATTCACAGAACTCTGGATGCACCGCAAACAATGGAGGTTTTTGGGTTCGCAACCTGCTTGTCAAATCCCAAACAACATATTGTATTTATTCTAGACTAGTTGCATCGTCGGCTAATATGGATTTATATGTTGAAAATTCTTTAGCGACTAATCTAAATTATGCGAGTGTAGTGTCGGCGTTCGAGACAAATATTTTACCAATAGAAAAGGATGCCTATGGAGTCTCCTCTGATGTAAACGGAGACAAAAAAGTCACTGTCCTTATTTTAGATATTAAAGAAGGGGCAACGACTACTTCAGGATTCATTGCAGGTTATGTAGATCCAATTAATTTTTATGCGGATGACCCTTCTAGTCTAATTCGGTCAAACCAAAGAGAAATTCTTTTTATGGATGGAGTGGAGCTTTTGCGTTTGCGTGATAAGGATTTGGCTAGCGGCAAACCCGATACATTTCTCTCCACTCTCGCACATGAATTTCAACATTTAATTCGATTTCAATATACACAAGCCGGGACAGACGATACTTGGATTGATGAAGGGACAAGTGAGGTTACTAGTGATTTGACTGGATATGGTCCTCAAACAGCAAGGCTCAGTTGTTTCAAGGGTGACGCTGCTAGTTCTAGTTCTTGTAGTGGTGGCATAGGTAGCACAAGCTATGGAACTCCATCTTTATTTAATTGGACGAGTAGCCTAAAAAATTATGCATTTGCTTATAGCTTTATGAAATATGTTTATGAAAGTTCGGGGAAAACAACGGCTACCCGCAATCAATTCTTTCAGCAGACAATGCAGGGGATAAATGGAACTAGAGCGAATAATGCGTATAATCTCATGACAATTTTTATGAGTTCGAGTAATTATGACTCTAGCATTCTAACTTCAGATAATAAAACTGCATTTAAACGATTGTTTGCATCTTTTTTAGGACAATCAGTCGGTTATAATCTGCAAAATGTATACTTTGGAAATACGAGTGCTGTTAATATTAATTCTGTGCTAACTACATATGAGTTTTCTTCTACTCTAAAAGCACTGGCGACTTCTCCTTTTACGGGGATTAATACTACTTCATTCAATCTAATGCCTTCTCAGGTTACTCGTGTTACTAAGTCTACTACCGGTTTAACTTCTGCGGCAAATGATTTTGTAATTGTTAGCAATGGAGCAAGTGGGGCTAATACGGAATTTGTGATATTTAATGGTGACAATATAGGCTCTAAGTCAAACGTTTCTTCCGGCACAGCCTCCGTGCAAGACTTATTAGAATATCCCGAGCTCGAATTGAATACAGGGGCAAATATCATTTGTCCGAATGCTCACTTAAATCAAGTTCACCAAATAGAAAAATCTAAAATGAATTTAAAGCTTTATAACTATAAGGATAACAATTAACCCTTGTGGATAATCAGAATTACTCTTTGTAACCTTGTCTTGCTGGCAACAATCGCTCTTTCCGCGCAAGAGAACTATACTATTCTCAACCGCGCGGCGGAAATTTATCAGAGAGAAAAAAGAGAGATAAAAATTATAGGGTTCGCCAAGAAGTAATTTCAAAAATAAAAGAACCATCAGGAACAGTAATAGAAAAAAGAATGCAAGCAGGGTATTTTCTTGCACCGGAGGAATTTATTTTTGTGTGCAAAGAAATTGAAGTCAATGGGATAAAACAGATATTAACTAAGCCGCTAATTGAGCGCTCAAGCAAAAAAGAAATCGACTGGCTTACTCGCGAAGGAATGGCTTCTCATTCTTTTCAAACTATTTCCTCCGATTCAAAGACTGTAAAGTATCTTGTGAGTCCTTCTAAAATTCAGTCCGGCTATTTCAGGGGTCAGCTTTGGTTGAGTTCACAGACAGCTCGGATTGTTAAAATTTTAAAAGAGCCAATCATCAAAAAGAGAGAGATGATGAAATATTCTTTGGAATTGAGCTTTGAAAAAGAATTTACCTATCAAATGCCTACTCAGACTCTTTTGGCGGCGGTTTTTCAGGTAAATAATCGAATCACTGAAGTGCAAATCGAGGCAAATTTCGCAGATTATAAATTCAACCAAGACTTATCCCAAGAACTACCCAAATGAATTTCTTTGCTTAGTTTATGCTTGCAAAATATACTGTTTTTAAACACATAGATAGATATTGCTAACAGGTTCGTTTTCCTAGAAATATAATACACAATCATGAATCAATTCTTACAAAATTTTATACCTATAGGGGACACAGGAAGTATTTGTTACTTATTAGACTGCCTCAAAGACTTTGATTCCAAAGATGCTAATCTTATTGAAGCGAGACTCAAGGAATTTAAGTCAAAGAAAATGAACCGGCTTATTTTACTTAAATCTCTTACTAAAAAAATGGAATATGATTCCATTGCTAGCACTCTAACATCTAGTGGCTTTTCAATTTCCACCTACTCATCTAATTTAGAACTCAAAAGACAAATAGAATTATTTGAGCGACTCATTGATTCAAATACAAAAGGGAATGTTGGGATTTTGTTTTACGGGATTTCTCCTGCCCTCATTGATTTGACGATGAAACTTCTTTTATATGTGGATAATACTGCTTCGCCGGAAGAGATTTATTTCTACCTTACGAATGAAGAGCCAAATAGTTTTGCCTTGACAGAGCTAAAAAACTTTCAAGACTTCTTGGAAACAGATCCATATTTAATCACCAAACCCGATCGTTCCGAGTTCAAAAGACTTTCCCCAAAATTATTACTTCCAATTGAAACCAAATCGGCATTATCCGCTGAAGAGCCAGCTTCTATTACGGCATTTACGTTAAACCTTAGTTCTTTAAAAATTCCATCATTGGACGATCAGCCCCTACTCACTGAGAGTGAAGCAATGAATTTCAATCTGGATTCACTAGTTGAGGCTGATTTTAAAAAAGAAGAATCTCCCGAAGAGCATTACGAGAACATAAAGGAAACAGAGAAAAGAGAAGTAGACGATAGTCTTTCTTTAGATGTAGATCTTTCTGAAGAAATTGATTATATTAGCTCACTAGAAAGTCTAGCGGTTCCGAGCGTTGACAAAATTCCTGTTGTCAATATTGATACAATTCCATTGGATATTCCTGATTTGCCCAAAACAACTTCTCCGACTATTGATTATAAAGTAAAAGAATATCTAGACTTCGATGCAATTATAAATGAAGAAATTGAACAGGAAATTTTAGATGGAGGAATGGATGCAGACTTCGCATTAGATTTTAATGATATCATCTCGGAAGAAAAAAAAGATGAGTTTTCTATGCACGATGATACTTCCATTCGGCTAGATCCTGCTGAGCTAGGGGCTACAGTTGATTTGTCGTTCCCCCCTCCTTTACAAGACTTAGAAGACCTTCTAGATGAAGAGATGGAGTTAGATCACGAAAAATCAGGCCCGCAGGATGAACCAGTTGATCCGAGTCAAACTTTTATGGCAAAGAGAATTAATGATGTAATTCGAAAGGAAGTTTTAAACGAAGACTCAAAAGGAAAAATTCCAGTCTCCAATCTAGTCAAAGTTGATACAGAAACTACGGAAGCTGTTAAGACAAAGACAAATCCAACGATTCCCAAAATTTCAAATCCAAAAATATCTAGCCCGAAATTTAACCCTATTGCGCTTGACGATTAATTCCAAGTTCATTTATTTTTTTGTTGATTTGAATTGCCATTCAGTAAGACGCTTGAATCAATATGAATCCGAAAGTATTAGTAAAACTTTTTACTCCGCCACAGATCGTAATTAACTATGTAAAGGAGAGCATGGCAATTGCTCATAAAAATTTTCTATTGACTACGCTAGTAAGTCTTTTATTTACACTCCTTCTTTCTGTTACTTACTTTTCGATGATTTTTCTTGTGTTTATGATTGCTTATGAAAGAGAAACACAAAATATGCTGCTCGGATATCTTTCCCTGCCGATTGTTTCTTTTTTTGTTTGTGGGTTTATACGGTTTTACCTCCGACTCGTTCGGGGGCTCACAGTAAGTCTTAAGATTTTATTTCTAGGTCATAAACGTTATTTTCAAATTCTAATTTTACTCGCCGCCTACTACTCTCTTTATATTTTACTTTTCAAAATTGCATTTTTCATAAAAGACTACGACAAGATTATGCAAATTCGAATTCTGCTAGGCGTTGTTTTATTCTTTTGGACAATAGCCAGATTGATTTTTGCTCCTTTTTTTGTGATCGATGCTGATTATAATGCGAGGCAGGCGATGAAGGCTTCTTTTCTATTGACAAGCGGGAAGACATTTAAAACTTTCAGCCTACTTTTTATCTCTGTAGTTTTTTTAATCGGGGGATTAATTTTTAATATCGCACTCTCTTTTGTTGTTCATGAAATTTTATTTGTATTGCAAAGCTTTTCGATTTATCAAATAGGGATACCAATCATTATCCTCGGTTCTGCTTATCCGTTTTCGCTTATCATCATTGCATTTGTTGTTAGCTATGATATCAATCTCAAAAATAAATATTCTCGTCGCAAACACTTGATTACCCAAGCCGCAGTAATAGTGAAAAGAAAATTGGAAGACACTAATATTTTCGAAGCTACAAAATAACGCTTGACGATTCAAATTAGAAATTTCTATCTGACCTATACATCATCGCTACTTAGAAAACGATTTAAATTTTAAAACATCAAAATAAAATTACATATTGTTATTTCGACGATGATGACTAGAGGAGAAGTAATCATATGAAGAAATTTAAAATAATCTCATTGCTTGTAGTTCTACTATTTTCTGCAATGAGCCTAATTCAGGCAGTAGAGGTTTCTGAGAGTAAACTCAAATTGACTTCAGGCAAAATTCTGTTTGTTCTTGTAAAAACAGAATGGGATGTTGCAGCAAAAATGTCTGGTGTAGCAGACGAGTTTTACGGCTCTGTAGACGTTGCATCAAAGAAAGTCAGTATTTTTGCTTCTATAAAGCATGACAACTTTTATCTTACTGGTGCATACAAGTATGCAAATGATCTAATGCATGAAGGTTATCTAGAGTCGGAGACTTATCATACTGCTAATTTCGACGGTATGATAACTGAGCATGATAAGACGTCAGGCGATATAAAGGTCGTTGGTAAGATGCAAATCCATGGAGTTACTAAAGACAGTGTAGAAATTATAGGAAAATTAAAGAAGAGTGGCAAAGGTTATTTATTCACATCTAGTTTTAAGATAAATCCTAAAGATTACAAAATGGATCCCCCAAAAATCAAAGAAGTCGATGTAAGCGTTAAATTCGAATTAACCGCAAATTAATACTTACCACTATATAAACCCGTATGATATAGGCTAGCGAATACGGGTTCGAATTAATGTGGATGACATATATCATAAATGATAGTCATCGGATTTATTTTTTCAAATTGACATCCCTAAATAGAAAGCAAATTGTTGGTTAAAAATAAATTGAGCAAATAAAACAAGAAGGATAATAGTGAAACTAAACCATTTACCAATTCTATTCATCATACTTTTCACAGGAGTCATCACTTGCACTGACAAGAAATACTCTGACATTGAAAAGGACATTGCTACAAAGGGGATTCTCCTGCAAATCGCTACAAATAACAATACACCTGGAGTTGACTGTTCGAGTGCCGCCACTTCTTTTTCAGCGTTAGGCGCCGCAGGACTCAATACGCAATGCGGTAGTTGCCATGCTACAGGTGCTCAGAAGTCTATTGTTGATACGAGTAGTTATACCTCTGTGAAGACGAAGGTTACGGCAGGTATTCCAACTGCTAGCGTATTTTATACTTCAATTAACAGCGGGTCTATGTCTACCTACACAAACACGGCTCTTACAAAAGCAGTGTATTGTTGGATAAAAGCAGGAGCTTTAGAGTGAGAAATAAATTTTATTTCTCAAAGGAGGATACATTGAAGAAATATAAAATACTTTTACATACAATCGGTATAATTCTTTTGGTCGCGTATAGTGGATTATCCGCTACAGCACTACCCGAAGGAAAGCTAAAAGTTGAATCAGGCAAAATGCATTTTACATTAGTCAAGACCAGTTCATCTGGCTACGATCCTGATATGACTGAATTTTCAAGCATGACAGGACTTGCCAATCAACTATCCGGTTCTGTAGACTTGAAAGAAAAAACATTCGATATGACGATGGATGTTAATCTAGAAAGTTTCAGCCTTAGCGGTAAATTCAAATTTGCTAACAATAGAATGCATGAAACTCATCTCGAATCTTTTAAATTTGCTACAGCGAATTACAAAGGTAAAATCGTTTCCTACGATCCTGCAACCGGTATTGCAAAAGTGAACGGAAAAATGACTTCTCATGGAGTTACAAAGGATAATTTTTCTATAGAAGGCAAAGTAGTTCCTTCTAAAATCACAAAAGGCAACTTTTCATTAACCGCAGACTTTAAAGTTAATTTGAAAGACTTTGGTATCGAAGTTCCAAAGACAAAGCTTACAAATGTCAGCGAGATAGTAAAATTGAAAATTAAAATTGAATTGAGAACAGAAAAATAAGAACGTTGAATTCATGAGGAGAATTATAATGGGAAAAAAAATAAAATTTTTTAGAATAGTCGGTTTAGTAGTATTTTTGGCATTTAGCTCGTTATCCGCAGAACCTATCACAGAAAATAAACTAAAAGTAGAATCAGGCAAAATGCTTTTTACATTGATCAAAACAATGGCTGGATCTGATTCGAAAATGGTCGGACTTGCGAAACAAGTTTCCGGTAGTGTTGATATGAAAGCAAAGACTTTTGATTTTACAATGGACATTACTCTTGATAGTTTTGCTTTAGATGGGCAATACAAATTTGCCAATGATAGAATGCATGAAACATATCTCGAATCTGTAAAGTTTGCAACAGCAAATTATAAAGGTACAATCGTTTCCTATGATCCTGCTAGCGGTAAAGCGAAAGTAACCGGTAAAATGACAATTCACGGAACAACTAAAGACAGTGTTGAAATTGAAGGCGTTGTTACTCCATCAGAATCAGGAAGTGGATACCTATTAACCGCTGGATTTAAAGTAAATCTAAATGACTATAAAATTGCAGTTCCAGATATTAAGCTTGCTAAAGTTAGCGAAATCGTAGAGCTTAAAATTAAACTGGAGCTAAAGAGCGCAAAATGAAAAAGATAATCCTGTTATTAATTTTAATATCATTCACTTTTGTGACTGCACAGGATAACAAAAAGAAACCTGTTGATGCTAAGAAGACTGCGAAAGAAGCTAAGTCCCCTAAAGAAGCAAAAGATGCATCCGCAAAAGAGCCTGCGCCGGTAGAGAATACCACTGAGACTATTGCACCTTCAGATGTAAAGACTACGGAAGCGGCTAAAGAGAGTTTACCTGTTGAGCCAACCAAATCAGCAAAAGAGGAAGTCAAGGTTCCAGAGCAAACTCCAGAGCCAGAAGTTGCACCGCCTACAGGAAAGACTGTTGCTGCTCCCCCCGCTTTCAAAGGTCCTAACTTAATTCATATGCCAACTGCACAACCATTGCAGAAAGATATTTTGAATTTTAGTTTTAATCATAGATTTGGAGATGCAAAAGCTACTCAGTATGATTTTTTTGGATTGGATAAAGGGGCTAACACACAGTTATCTCTTGACTATGGCTTAACTGACAAACTCTCTTTAGGATTTTCAAGAGTGAATGCGTTTAAAACGTATGAAGCTAGATCGAAGTATTTTATTATGCCTCAAACGAATTCATTCCCAGTTTCAATTGCAATATTCGGATCTGTTGGAGTTGAAACTGAAAAACAAACTGCAAACATGGGACCTTATATTTTACCGCCTAGCAGTGGTTATCCGGTAGTAGACGAAGCTTTAAAAAAGAAATTGAACTCCTATGAGCTGACTTATTCTGATAGGACTAGTTACTTGGGCTCAGTTTTAATCTCAAGACGTTTTGGAGAAAGATTTTCCTTGCAGGTATCACCTATGTTTGTTCACAGAAATTTTGTGAAGCCAGGTCTTTCTAATGATCGATATGGTCTAGATATTGGTGGAAAAATTCAAATCAACAAATCCATTTCTTTTTTATTTGAAACAATGCTGTCAAATAAAAGAGATTATATTGGTGAGAATTATGCAGCCGTTGATTTAGCGGGCTATGGCAGCACTACGAATTTAACAGCAACACAGATTAATTCAAGTTACAATAAGAGTAGTGATTTAGCGTATGTATATTTGAGAAACGTGTATTTTGATAAACCAGTTCAGCACTACTCTATTCCTTTGAGCTTAGGTCTAAGTTATGAGTCAGGTGGTCACATCTACAATGTGTTTGTGACAAACAGTAGAGCCTTAGCGCATACTCAGTTACTCCGCGGTGCTGATTATGATTATCGAAATAGAGAATGGACAATTGGTTTTAATATCAATCGATTCTTTTCATTTGCCAAAGAAGTTTCAGAGGATAATTTTTAAACAAGGAGACATTATGAAAAATTTATTACTCATATTTTTATTTTTAAGTATTGGTTGTGGTCAAACTCCATTGGAGAAAGACAAAGAAAAGGGGGTAATGGCAAATATCCTCGTGCCAACGGCTAATTTTTTTAGAACAACCTCAACACCAAGTGATGATGCAACAGCAGCGGCAAATCATGCGACTAAATTGGCTTATATAAAGTCATTGCCTCTATATGACGTTTCAGCCAAAACCGCAGCAGAATTAAAAGTATTAAGCTTAGATGGAATTGTGGAGAGTGCTGAAGTTCCTACTGATGGGAAACCATCTATAAAGTTTTACGTTGCAACAAAGGCAACAAGTTCACTGCCAGCTAGCAGGTTGGTGGGATTCGGTTGGACAACAAAAGCAACAACAGTTCCTAGTGGAACAACAAGATTTGCTTCAAACTTAACAACTGTAAGTAATATAAACTTTACAATTGCAAAGTATGTGGAAGGCACAAATGGCAGTCCTGGAAAATGGGTGAATTATATAGTCACTACTCCCGAAGTAACGGCAGGAAGTGATGGAACAACCACCTATACTAGAAGTCGTGCTTTTTCACTGCCAACAAATGACAATGAAGGCTCCATTACTGAGGACAAAGTAGAAGGTTCTTACACTTATAAATTTTCTAGAAATATCATTACCTCTAAGGACTTTATAAAGTCTACCTATGGAGAAACAAGAACAACTGCATATACTAAGACAAAAACTTTGTCTGCGGTATCTTCAACGAAACAAGCAAATCTTGGTGATCTAACCTACAATGCAAGTCTTCCTCATAGAGTAATAGTGTATTTAGGCACCGGAAATGTCAGAGGAACTAGCACAAATAATACAAACGGAACAGATACTGCTACTGGAGTTACCACCGTAAACTTTGATGATGGCGAAACATTAGCCTATGATTTCATTCCTGAAACAAAGGCAATTAAAGCATTGCAAAGAGATATTACAAACACGGAAACCTGTAATCGTTGCCATCAAAAAGCATCCGCTACGACAACTACAGGTATTACTGCTCGTGGTTTAATTTTTCATGGCTCTGGTGGACGAAATGATGTTAAACATTGCGTTATGTGCCATACTGATCAGTTGAGGGCAGGAAGTGATGTCAATGTGATTGCAGATACTACTACAGGGCTCTACTCGGCTCCAACGCCAGCAGAGTATTATGTGCTAGATGGATACAATGTTGTTGACTTTCCAGTAATGGTTCACAAATTTCATATGAGCACAGGGTTGACAAAAGGTGGAAATTATTATGCTATTGATTCTGGCTATAATTTTAAAACAAAGGCCGCTGCATTCATTTCTCTGGCAGATGCAAAACTTTGCTACAATTGCCACACAACAAATAAATCTGCTGTAAATGAAGATAACTGGAAAACAAAACCTTCTATCGCTGCTTGCGGAAGCTGCCACGATGGAGTTAATTTTGCTAATGGTTTGATGTTTAAGAGTTTAAAGACATCTAATAAAGACGTTACCCACGGCGGTGGAAAGCAAACTGACGATAGCAAATGTGCAGGATGCCATACTGTTTCTGATGTAATCAGTAAGCACGGTTTATAATACTTTTAAACAGATGTGGTATAATGAAATTTACCGCATCTGTTTTCCTTTTTATCTCCTCTAACAATTCAGAGTTTCTCTTAATGTGATTGTCAGTTTTTCCAAAAACATAGCATTAAACTTTTTTTAATTGCTTTTTCCATTAGTATAAGTAGCCTTTGGCACAAAAGGTAGCAACATAAATGAGTATTTTTTTTAATCGGCTTTTTACTATTCTAAACTTAATTCTTTTCTTGAATTTAGTTCCATTTTTTTTCACGAGTCTTTCTGCCGATTCAAATGAAAAATTAATTTTACCTGTAGATTTAACTAAACTAAATTGGTATGTTAAACAGGGATTTGCCGCAAGTGACCTCTCTAAAGATCAGATTACGGATCAAACAGAATATAAAAAAATTGCAAATTTCCCTATTATATTAAACTCAATCTATAAAATTCCAATTTCAAATGATTCAGTAAAAGAATTTACCTTGCAATGTAATTTTCAGTTAAATCTAGAAAGAATTGATAAAGGTAAAGAGCTTGCTTTTTTGTTTTCTGGAATTGGAGAAACGTGGGAAATTTATTTGAATGGAGAAAAAATCAAAGATGAATTTGGCTTAGAAAACAATCAAATAGTAAAATACAAAACTACTAGGAATTCTATCATCACTATTCCATACGATTTACTTAGAGAAAATAATAATCTAACAATTCATATTGCAGGGTCTGCGCCTTCCTCTTTTCTTGCTCCCAATTCCCTTTCTGGTATGCGATTTAAAGATGGATATATTCTCGATTATGAAAAGCGGCTACAGGAAAGTATCCAACAGACTACCCTACTTTTATTCAATGCTGTCTATATTTTCTTTGGTCTCTATCACCTTTTCTTTTTCATTCGCTGGACAGAAAAAAAATATAATCTTTACTTTGCTATTTTTTCAATTTCAATCTCAATCTATTTCTTGTCATTTTCCAACATTGCCTTTGCTAAATTTGAGGATACTCGTTCTTTATTATTTTTTGCATACGTGTCACAGCCCATAGCTGTCATGTCGTTTATCTTGTTCCTGTATGATTATTTTTATCCCTCTCGAAAGTTTTCGCTTTTCATAAAATATACAATCTTATCAAATCTAATAATAGTTTTGGCTTTTTGCATTTTTAAAATCAATTTCTTTCATACATTTTTATTTTCGTGGTATATTTTGATTATCCCCCAAATCGGTTATATTTTTTACTTCATCATCAATGCAACAAGAAAAGGTCTCAAGGATTCAGTTCCAATGGCATCGAGTATACTTGTCATACTCTTCGTTGTCATCTGGGAAATAATAGATACAATTGTTTTTCAAACTGGAATTCGCTTTTTACAATTTGCTTATTTTGGATTTATTCTATCCATGGTGATCATTCTTGCAAACCGTTTCATTGAAATCAATTGGGAAACAAGAAGACTTAATATTGAACTAACGCACGAACGAGATTCTTTTTCCAAATTTGTGCCTACTCAATTTTTGGATATGCTCGGAAAAAGTTCAGCAAAAGATATTTCTCTAGGCGAATGTAAATTGCAAGAGATGACAATTTTATTTGCAGATATTCGTGATTTTACTTCTCTTTCTGAATCAATGAGTCCAGAAGAAAATTTTAAATTCATCAATTCCTATTTAAAAAAGATGAGCCCCGTTATAGAAAAGAACAATGGCTTCATTGATAAATTCATTGGGGATGCCATCATGGCTATTTTCCATTTGCCCGAAGAGGGTTTAAAAGCATCTGTTGAAATGATTGAAGAATTACAAAAATTAAACGAAGGGAGGAGTAATGCGGGCTATCGTGCTCTCAGAATAGGAATAGGGTTAAACACTGGTATGCTCATGATGGGAACAATTGGACATGAAGATAGACTCAGCACAACTGTAATTGGGGATACTGTTAATTTGTCGGCGAGATTGGAATCATTGACAAAAGAATATTTCACTCCCATTCTTGTTTCTGAATTTACCGTCTCAAAGCTAACAGAGGATAACAAAGAGTATCTGAGAGAAATTGATACAGTAGTAGTAAAAGGAAAAACGAATTCGGTTAAAATATTTGAATGCTTTCAAGTTGATTCTGATGATTTAATAGAGAAAAAGATTCATTCGAGAAAAGAATTTACGGAAGCTGTTTCCTTTTTAGAATCAGAAGATTATGAAACTGCCTTAGAAAAATTTTTAAAATTAAAAGACATTTTGAGTGGTGATGTAATTCTTAGTTTTCATATCATTCGATGCCAAGAAATGATAGACTCTATGAAAAAGCGAGCCAAAGTGGCTTCATGAAACCAGAACTTACACTCGCCTACTCGCCCTGCCCCAATGATACTTTCTTGTTTTACCATTTGATTCACGGAGATATTTCTGGAAAATTTTCCGTGAAAGAAGAATTGCATGATGTGGAAAAGCTAAATCAATATTCAGAGTTAGGAAAATTTGATGTAACAAAGCTTTCTTTTTTCGCTTACTTTCATGTAATAGAGGGCTACTCGTTGTTAAACTCTGGATCTGCACTCGGTCGTGGATGTGGACCTCTTTTAGTAAAAAAGAAAGGCAAAGACTTACAAAAAGTAAAAGGGGAAAAGATTCTTGTTCCAGGGCTAAAGACTACGGCTAACTTGTTGTTAAACGTATATCTACAAAAAGACTTTCTCCCTACCCCACTTCGATACGATTTGATTATGGATAAAATTCTTAGCGAGGAGTTTGATCTTGGCGTAATCATTCACGAAGAAAGATTTACCTATGAAGAAAGAGGACTTGAAAAAGTTGTAGATCTAGGCGACTACTGGGAAAGCCTAACGGGTAAACCAATTCCACTGGGGGCAATCGCCGTTAAACGCACAACAGATATTGACTTACAAAAAGAATTTGATAAGTCTCTACGTAAAAGCCTTGAACTCGCCTATCAATTTCCAGAAAAAACCAGAAAATATATTTTAGAAAATTCCCAAGTCAAAGACGAAGCAGTAGTCAAGAGTCATATTGAACTTTATGTGAATGAATTTACAGCCGACATCGGCGATGAAGGCAAAGACGCAGTATATGCTCTATTAGAAAAAGCAAAAAGTTTAGGTTTAGTAAAGGAAAGTAAATTGGGAATGTTTGTTTGAGACTGCTCGGTCATTTCGAACCGAGCATATCAGTAAATGCGAGTGTGAGAAATCTATTTTGCAAATTTAGTATTGAATTAATCTATAGCTATATTTGCAAAATAGACCTCTCACGAAAAAGCAGTTCGAGGTGACAGGGGTAATGCCCCAATTCCTCAGTGGCTAATATTCCTTATCCTACCAATCACTTCCACCTGAATCTCCACCGCCCCAGTCAGAACCGGAATCAGATGAATCACTAGAATAATCAGAATCAGACTGTGACCAGGAAGAATTATTTCCGCTATTGCGATAGCTATCACTCGAATGATCGTTTCCATAAAGTCCACTGTCATGACCTGTGAATTTGTCATAGAGTCAACTCCCTGCTGCTGCGCCGAGCATACCAGTTAAGAATGTTCCCATGAAGCCGGGACCTGAACTTCCGTAACCGCTATTTGCTCCATACGGCTGATTCATATTACCCGCTCCGCCACGATTTGTTGACATGAGAGAAGTAATAACTTTAAATGCAATAAAACCAAGCACTGCAAAAATTATAATTGTCATCCAGGGAAAACCTCCAGTAGTTTGATTTGATCTAATTGGCATTTCGCTTCTTTGCGGGTAATTTCTGTTATTTCCTGTGTTTGCCACAGCGGAGTTCATTACACCTGCAAAGTATTCAACGGAAGAACTCAGTCCTCGGTCGAAATTTTTATTTTTAAATTCCTCGGTAAATTTTGCTTTGAGAATATTTCGTTCTGAATCTCCGAAGACTTCTTTTGTTTTATTTCCAATTTCGACTTTTAATTTGCGATCTTTTTTGGAAATTAAGACATAGACTCCATTGACTCTACGAGCTTTTGCTTTTTCAAGCGCTAATGCATTTGCATCTGCTTGCCCTACTTCTTCGATTGTTTCAATTACCAATTCTTTTCCAGATTTGCGTTTGACTTCTTCTAGCCTTTGATTTGCTTCATTTAGTGCAGACTGGGAAAACATACCCGCAGTATCCACAACCTCAGCGTTAAGCGCAATACTAAGAGAAAACGTTGCAAAACAGATTGCCAGTAAATTTTTCATAAATATAAAATCTCCTATACTATTAATTAGACTGAATTTGTAGGTTTGTTATACTGTCATTTCGAACATCCCTTGGCGACCGAATTGCGACTAAACCAAGTGGTGATGGAGAAATCTATCTGACAAAGAAAGAACAGGGTTAAGCAAGATAGACCTCTCACGGTAAAACTGTTCGAGGTGACAGTATTACCTATTCCTCTAACTGAATTATACTTTCCTTATTCAGAGTTCTCTTGTCAAATCGGATTAAATATTTTTCGGTTTTAACTTTGCCATCCTGTTGTCTAAAAATAATATTTCCAGTAACCAAAAATGATTTCTCTTCTAGGGTTGCAGTGCATTCAAAAGAATAAGGTAATCCACCACTGAGTGATTTACGTTTTGCACCTAACAGTTCGAAACACCTCTCCTTCATTTCAATTCCATCAAACTTTTTGTAAGAAGGAAATTCTGTTTCTAAATTTTCTCGATTCACTTTGAAAAATTCCTCCAGAAATGTCCCTTCTCGAAAGATAGCAATGACTGGAAAACCAAAATAAATAAACTCATTCGATTCAAAAAGAATTTCCCAATTTGCTCCCTGCACTTTTTTAATTCGATTTTTCATTCTTTTCTCAAAGAAATCTTCTACCGTAGTTTCTTTCGCCTTATCGAGATATTCCCCTCTTCGAATATCGGCACTGTTCATGCTACATTGAAAGAGGAGAAATACAGGAATGAGTTTAAGAAGCTTCATTTCTTTTGAAATAGGTAATGAGAGACTAACCACTCTTCGCCGTTACGATAGGCAAATAATTCTGCGCAGGAGAGAAAAAATATTCTCCAGTAAGACCACCACTTGGTTACATTTTCCTTTCCATAAGCTTTTTCTAATATAGGAAGAATTTGTGTTTTATTCTTGTCCATATTCTCAAGCCAGGCTTCACTTGTTTTGCCGTAATGGACTCCATTTACAACCCAGTGATTACGAATTGTCAAATGCTCTTGAAAATACAAAAACAAATTATGAGAAGGCATCATTCCACCCGTGAAAAAATACTTTGCCATCCAATCTGTCTCATCCTTTACTTCAAATGGATAAGCAAATTCTTTATGAGTAAAAATATGTATAAAGAAAAGTCCTTCTGGTTTTAAAAATCCTGAAAGCTTCGCAAATAACTTTTGATAGTTCTTCATATGCTCCAGCATTTCAACAGAAATTATCCGATCAAACTTTTCATTGATTTGAAAATCGTTCATGTCCTGGGTAATGATTGTTAGGTTCTTGAATCCTTTTTCCTTGGCTACAGAGTCAATGTATTCTTTCTGTGTTTTAGAATTTGACACGCCAGTGATTTTACAATTTGGAAATTTCTCAGCCACATAAAGGGACACGGAGCCCCAGCCGCAACCTAAATCTAAAACGGTTTGACCATCTTTGAGTTGTGCTCTCTCGCAGGAGAGTTTTAACATTGCCTCTTCGGAAGCGTCTAACGTATCAGCGCCTGACGGCCAGTAGCCACCACTGTATTTCATTCTCTTGCCTAAAACATATTTGTAAAATTCGGTAGGGACTTCGTAGTGCTGCTCATTTGCATCCGAAGTATTTACTGCAATCGGACTTGCCTTTAATTTTTCTATGTAGGTATTCAGATGAAGTTGTTGCGCTTCTTTACTTCCTTTGTTTTCTTCTGTTAGCCTCTGCTCGAGTAATTTCCGAATTCCCATTCTAATTAAAAAATCTGGAACTATATCTTTCTCTAATAAATTAAATATCAATGTTTACTCCTCTATTATAAGACTGCATAGCTTTATAATTTGGCAACGAAAAACTTTCTGCGTTTACAAAAATTCATTCTTCTCAGTAAAATGAATCACCGGAATACAAAAAGGAACATCGCCATAATGCTGAGGCTTTCCATTCTCGTCAAGCTCTTCGACTTGTAAATAATAGCCATTATCCGGTATACGAAATAGATTTAGATTGGATTTGTTTTTTTCGATTGTGATTTCTAAATCGGTAATAGGCTTTTGATTTTTACCCAGCACTGTCCATTTTTGTCGAAGTGTTTTCTTAGAAGTAGAGCTGTCTAGAAATGCATCTAGTTCAATTCCGTCAGCGCCTGCTAAAACCCAAATCGTTTTTCCTTTGAAGATATGATAGGGATTGTTTGCCTCTCCTCGGTTTTGCTCGTAGGCAAGTAGTTGATACGCGTTTAGCTTCGCTTGTCTGAATTCGGGTAGCCTGTCTTGTCGGATTACTTGAAAGACAGAGTGAAAAACTATAAATGATATTAGGATAATCATTGTAATCCGTAACCTATAATCTACGTCTGCTTTTATTTTTTCTTTGAATCCAATGAACAAGACTAAAAGAATTACAAATCCACTGTCAGGTTGCACAACATGATAACCAAAACTCAAAGAAAGGATAAGTAGAATTAAGAGTAAAATATTCTCTCGAATCGACACTGCAATTAATACGTAAAGTGTAATGAGAGTTAGCCCCACTATCCCGATTTCACTTAGAATTCCCATAAAAAAGGAAGGATTGTCTATTTTGTTTTCGGGAATAAAAAGACCAAGCGTTGGATCTTTAGATTCACAACAAAACTCCTACTCCATCTCCAAAAAAGGATTCTGCAAAAACACTTTCCATGCAGCCAAATTAAAATAATAACGCTGTGAATCCACTGCAAGGAATGGATTTTCTTTTGCTTGAACCATTGAAGTGAATTTAATAGGTATCAGCAATAGTTTGTCGAAAGTAGAACCCGTTGTTCTAGGAATCTGATAGAGGATAATCAGGAATAGACCGAAAGTTGCTAATACCCAGAAACGGTTAATATTCGGTATCCTCTCTCGATTTTCTTTCCAAATGGAATATAGAAGGAACACAATTCCGACAAGAAGTAACAACCAGAATCCTCTACCTTGATACGGAGCCAAAATAAACTGAATTGCAATGATTGGCAGGAGAAGAAAATACTTTTTCTTCGCAAGTAAATCTTTAGAGCGCGTCTTAGATGAAATTTTTCTATTAATAAAAGTCAAGCTCCAAGAGCCTGTAATATCCTTTTCAGGCAGGCTCTTATAAAAAATAAAACAAAGAACAGGAACTATCCATGTCGAACTTCCTGAATCACGAAAAAGTCCCATGACGCGATTTGCTTCTAGCGATAAATTCGTATTAGTCGCTAGGAAATTTCGATTCCAGAAGATTTGTAAGAGCATAATTCCAAAATGAATTCCAAGCCCGATAAGCGCTCCGAGTTTCCAATCGTTGCGAAATTTTGTTTTATCTTCTTCGCGCAATTCTTCTGAATAAAAATAAAGCAAAGGAAATAGTAAATGTGTGATTGTTTCCATACTGATCGCAAATGCTTCTTTGGACGAAACTCCTTTTACATACATAGTTTCTAAAATTCCAAAACTTTTTAGGTAGGGAGCGTTGAATAGTATTAGAAATCTATCTAAAGTTAGAATCAGTAAAAAACTAATTAGTAAGAACAATGGATTTTTCAGCAGAGGCAAATATCCAGTATACGTATTCTGTAAGTTTGATTTTCTGATTCGGAAGTAAGTAATAATTTCCCTTATAAAATTTCCAAATACTCCTCCTAAAAAAACTCCCATGAGAGTAATGAAAGGACTTTGTATTCCGAAAATTGGCGCAACTCTAACGAGTAATAGAGCACAGGTAACAGTCATAATCCGCCCGAGCCGCGGACTAATGATGTAAAACACAAACGGCATTGCAAATTGAATTCCAAGTGTGATATAAAATTCTGACTTTGGAAAAGGATGGCAAAACCGAAAGAACAAAGTAAAATAGTATCCGATTAAGCTTAAAAATCCGAGTATTAAAATCTTTTTCATAGTTTGTGAAGTCTCACTCTGTTTGGTTGCAAAGATTTTCCTGCTTTTAAAATTACTCTTTGTTTTTCATAGCCTTCTTTTGAAATTAGATAGTTGTATTCTTTTTCTTCCAAAAGCATTCTAACATAGATGCCTGTTTCAGGATGACTTGTAAAATTTTCTTCTTCATAGTGTTTAATTTCTTCTGTCTCTACTTTTGCCTCTATTGGATTTCCTACTTCGTCTTCGATGCGTAGAATAATTTTATTTCCATGAAAGAATTCATACAAAAGATTTTCCCACACTCCTTTAAATCCTTTTAGAATGGAGCGCACAATTTCATAGTCAACATTCTGGTGCGTTGACTCTGCAATAAATGCGTTAGTTCCATGCTTATAGTAGTAATAGTCTTGGTCAGTTCCATCTACAGGATAAAGATTCTTTCGAAGACTGAACTCTTTTCCAATGCGCACTGATTTTGCGAATTTTACAATTCGATTTCCTAAATTCTTCGCGTAGTCCGGCTCTGGATTAAAAACATTTTCAATTGTATAGGGAAATAAGATTGCCGCCGCGTAAGAATGAAAACTCATCGCAAATAAAAATCTTTCCTGATTCGCAAGACTCATCATCGCCTGTGTCTCTGGCTCAGACGCAGGACTTGAACCTCGATAAAAAACATGACCCGTATTTCCAGACGAAGCAGTTTTATTTCCTGAATTCCAACGGAACGGATAATTGCGATTTAAGTCTACTCCGCGGCTACGATTTGTTTCCCGCATATCCTCCGGCAAATAGCCATTCTTCCTTCCCATATCAACTGACCAATTCCAAAAAAAATTGCTCCCATCTGGATTTACCATCGGCACAATCCAGACAGAAATATTTTCGAGATAAGGCTCATACTTATCATAATCATTTAGCAAGTGGTATATAATATCATAACAATGCTCGGTAGAAATTAATTCATTCGCATGATGCGCCCCTGTGAAAAGAATTGGAATTTTGTATTCCGATCTTTTAGGAGAAGTAATTCGGATTGCGGGAATGACTCTACCGAGCCTTGTTTTTCCTAGCTCAAAATAGGTTACTATTTCTGGGAATTTTTCAGAGACAGCCTTGAGGTATATTTTATTTAGTCTCTGATCTTTATAGCCAGAGCGCAAATCATCTAAGTCTTTGAATTTTCTTTTCAAGCGTGACTCATAGTTAATATCATAATACTTAAAAGGAGCCGATTTCGAAAAACTTTCGTAAGGAATATTAGATTTTTCTAATGTTTTCATTTCTGATTTGTTCAGCAGATAAACAGTATAATTTTTTCCTTTATAAGTAGAGTCTGGCATGGAAGAAAAGAATTTCTTAATTACTTTCTTGAATTTCTTATGATGTTTGTTTTGAATTTTATACGGAATTAATTCTTTGTTATCATAGATTGGAACATTCGGATATCGCACTTCTTGCGACAATAGACTGCAAGAGAAAAAAAAGTGAATGCTTATTAAGATTAGTATACAGTCATTTCGAACAGCGGCTTCCAAGTTTGCGAAAGTGAGAAATCCATTTTGCTTAAAGCGATTCCGTTTTATGTAAAATAGACCTCTCACACCTGAAGTCCGAGTCGCTTCGCCATTACCGTCAATAGCAGTTCGAGGTGACAGGGGTAATGCTCTATTGTGATAATCCGTGTTCATCCGTGTCCATCGGTGGTAATCTTAATTCGTTTCCAAATTTCATACAGAATAAATCCCGCAAGCGCAGAAAGAAATGCAAAGAAAGGAATTATATAATTTCCTTCTCTAAAATAATTTCCTAAGATCAAAACTAAAATCAAACTAGTCGTGACAATATAAACGATAGGTGCCAGAGGATAACTTAGATAAGGTATTAAATGAGGCTTATTATGATGTTTCTTTACTCTGAACACAGAATAAATTGTAAGAATGGAAAGTGCAATGATACAGATGAAGGAAAAATTAAGCAGATTACTTTCCTTACTCACAAATAAAATCATGCAAAGCGCCCACATACTTTGCATCCAAATTCCAAGCACAGGAGTATTTGTCTTCGGATCTAAATGTCCTAATTTTTCGATGAAGAGTCTATCTCGTGACATTGCTACTTGAATGCGGCTACCGGTAATGATTGTAGAATTTGTATTTCCAAGTATGATGAAAAAAATTATATAAGTCATGATGCGAGGAATCCATTCAATGAATACAGGCGAATCCAATTGCAAAAGATTCTTTAGAAAATATTGTCCCACAATAAAGAAAGGATCTTTACCTGTTTGAATGCTTTCAAAGGGAAGGAGTGCAACAAAGATGAACGCAAGAAGTAAATAGATAAACATCACAACCAGCGGACCGAAAATCATCGTGCGCGGAATTACTTTTTCTGGGTTCTTAATTTCTTCTCCCATGGCAAGAGGCGAATTCCAACCGGCATAGGTCCAATAAATCGCAACAAGTGCCGTGCCCGAAGGAAGTAAGTCAGGAAGAGTAAAAGGCTTACTCATATTATCCGCGAGAAGTAGTTTTGTTCCCGAGCCAAAGAAGAGATAATATAAAATAGACGTTATAGTCAATAGCCCTACTCCTACCAAAAAAACTACCGGCAAAAAGGTAACAAGCTTTTGAAAACGAATGGAGGATTCTATCCCGAAATGATTTACAATGGTGAGAATTAACAAGAGTGTAATGGCTATTACCTGATAATAATGCAGTTCAAATCCAAAAACTGGAAGCGAATAACAGACGGTATTCACCCAATCTCCCAGAATAATCGCACCCTGATAATGAACAGAAAGAGAAAGCCCAAGTGCAATCGAGCCGGGGAATGTTATAAAGAAAGTAAAGAACCCGTATAAAAAAGCCCAGCGTCGTCCGTAGGAATTTCGTAAATAGGCATAGTCACCGCCTAACTCCGGGTAGACGCTTGCAAGCTCGGCAGAACTCAAAGCACCACTGATGGCAATGATTCCACCAAAGAGCCAGAAAAGTAAAAACCATATCGAGTGTGGGAGCAGAGACGATATGAGGGAAGGATAAACGAAAATTCCAATGCCGATCATATTTCCCATCATGAGTATGATTGCATTGGTAAGTCCGATGGTTCGATTAAATGTGTGATGTTTCAATTTTTTAACAGTTCAATTACTCTATCTAATTGCTCAAATGAGTTATAAATATGAGGAGCGAGTCTAACACGACCTAGCCTCACGGCAGAGATGACTTTATTATCGCGGAGGATTTTTACTAATTCAGAAGAGTCTACTCCTGATTTGTCGCAAGCTAAAATTCCAGTTTTGTGTTCAGGGAAATTGTCTGAATAAATTTGGAACCCATTTTTACGGAGTCCATCAGCTAAGTATTCTGTTAGAGTATAAATTCTTTCACGCACAATTGGAAATCCTATTTCGGACAGCATTTCCAAGGTTGATTTCCAGTAAACCCAATCTGTGAAATTCCCAGTTGAGTATTCAAATCGGTCTGCCCCCGGTTTGATTTCTGTTTTATACGGTAAGTATTCGTCTGCATTGACAACAGAACTCTGTCCTTTGAAAATTGTTTTCATTGTGGCTAATTTGTCTTTTGCGACGTAGATGCCACCAAGACCAAGAGGACCGAGCAACCATTTCCAAGCCGGAAAAGCCATATAGGAAACATTCATTTTCTGAACATCTACATCAAGTAGTCCTACTCCTTGCGCACCGTCCAAAATAAAATCAATCCCTTTTTCCTTGCATAATTGTCCAATTTCAGTTGTGGGTAATGGCATACCAGTGCACCAATGCACAAGAGAAAGCGAGATTGCTTTTGTATTTGGTGAAATGGAAGACTTTACATTTTCTAAAAATTTTGCAGGAGAATCTGCCATTGGAATAAACTTTAGATGAATTCCTTTTGCTTCCCAATGCTGAAATGGATACACATTGCTTGGATATTCATTTTCCAGAAGTAAAATCTCTTCCCCTCGATGCAAGTCAAGACCCTGTGAAATGAAATTAATTCCTTCCGAAGTGTTGTGGATAATTCCGATTTCCTCCGAGTGACAATTCAGTAGTTGGGAGAGAATCTCTGTTATGCGCTTCTTGACTGTAGAATATTTTTCTAATTCGTTAAATACCCCTTGTTTTGAATAGGCTTCTAAGTAGCGGGTAACGTCCGTAATTGTTCTTCTTCCAACAGGAGTTGTTCCGCAATTATTGAGCCAGATGAGTTCCTGATTGACAGGATAATTTTCGTAATATGTTTTCCAGTTTGTCATAGTTTGTGTTTTGTAGGTAACGCATATATGCGTTACCTACGGGATAATCATTATTTTCCGCTGATGAGGGCTTCGTCTTCCCAGTAGTATTTTGTTCGATCTGTTTGTTGTAGAAATAAATATTGTGATTCTACTAAGATTCGATCTTCTTCTTTGATAAATGCAAGTGTATTAAAGAAACGTTTGATGGTTGGATCTTTAAATTTGTCTTTCATTTTGTTGGAAAAATCTCGTGCATCTTCGGAGACTCGCATCGCATGTTGGACTGCGTCAATATCGTCTTTGTAAACTTCGGCTGTATTTCTTTCGACTTTGCGCATTAGCTTTGAAAGATGAGTTTTATCAAATTTATGAATTGCGGATAATTGCTTGAGATTGGGAAAATCAACTCCACCACTCAAATCATTATACATTTCTTGGATTAATTTGATATGCTCTTCTACATCTTCTGCGAGTTCGCGGAAAAATTCTTTCACAGAGCCTTCTTTGACTTTATCGTATGTCTTTAGATAAAAATCAAAACAGTCTTTTTCGTATTGAATCGCAGAGGCGACAGCTTCCAATAGCGTAGTATTTTTAATTGAATTCATAAATCTCTCCCTAGTGTTTTTTAGTTTAGTTGAGATAGAGTTTTTATTGCAAATGTTTTTTTGAAAAGCAGGATTTTGTTTTTATCCCTTTCTCTCTGTATTTATTTGCATTTAAAAAAAATCTTTGATTAGATTCTACTCGATTTCATTCTGACAAAAGAATGAGTCTATTACACAAAGAAAGACGGAGACGTTTCAGGAAGCCTGTACTACTGCTTGGTTTTTCTATTCTAATATTATTGTTACCGATTTCAAATTATATTGGAATGAGTATGAAATATAATTTCAACTGGTATGAGCCTAATTTTCTGATTAAAAATGCAAATCTACCGGAATGGATTTTACTCATTAGTGCTCTCTTGTCCGGTTTGGGGTTACTATTTGTTAAACGTTGGGGATGGTGGCTCTTTGTTCTTTCTTCCTTCACTTTCATTTCTTATAATTCCTACATGTTTCTTACAATCCCCAACTCAGCAACTAAAGGTCCGCTCATTCAAACCTTACTCATAGTCTCAGCTCTTTCTTATTTTTTGCGAAAAGATATTTTTAATCCTTACATGAAACTGTATAAACGGGGTTGGCGATTTTTAAAGCGTTATCCGATATGCACCGGCATCAACATAGACGATAAGATTTACAAGACAGAAAATATTAGCCTCGGCGGCGCTTTCGTGAAATGGCCTGATTGTAATTTAAAAATCAACGCAGAGGTAACAGTATATTTTGAACTACACAAAGAAGGCTTTATGATAAAAGCTGGTATTGCGACTATCGTTCCTGGACTCGGAGTCGGAATTGCCTTTCGTGGTGTAGATAAATTTTTCAAAGAAAGACTCAAGCGAGCACTCGAACTAAAAAAAGTTATAACGGATAACCACCGATAGTCTCCCAGTGGGAAATAGCTATTTGCCGTGCTTGTGATAGTTTGCGACGTATTTTAATAACTCCTCAATTAGAAATTCACAGATGATAGCATCCTTAGCGGATAATTCCGGTTGCTCGCCGTTAAACATTCTCTCGTCCACTCTAAGCAATTTGTAATTGATTAACTTCTCTTTCGGAGTTGTGTTTTTATTTTTAGAGAGAAGAATATACATTTTCAATGTGTCATCTTTTGGCTCTATGATTTTAGTTTTGTGATAGATAGAGAGAAATTTTCCCAAACTCTCACAAAGTTCTTGTTTTGTTTTAGTTTCAATTTCTGACATGGTGTTGTTCTAAGTCAGACTATTTGCCACAGAGGCACAGAGTCACGGAGTTTTTTTTTATATTTTATTTTATTTCAAGTTTTTTACCTAGAACCTGAATACAAACACTCTTTAAATTGACGCGCATGAATAATCCCAAAGCCCTCCGTGTCTCTGTGGCAAAACACACTCAGTAGTTACGCTAAATCTGCTATTTCTTTTTAAACCAGGGCACGAAGGCTGAGGTCGTTCTTTGATATTCTTTGTATTCTTCGCCGCGCGTTTTAATGGCATTTGCTTCTGTCATAGGAATGCCTGTAAATTTTAAAAGGAAAATCAACATGAGTATTGCTGGGATTACCGCATAATAGCCATTTGGCGAAGGAAGGGCAACTAAAAAGTAAGAAACCCAAATCATCCATTCAAAAAAATAATTGGGATGACGGGAATAATTCCAGAGCCCAACTTTACAGGTCTTTCCTTTGTTAGCTGAGTCAGACTTGAATTGACTGAGCTGAAAATCGGCAGTCGTTTCCCCTATTACGGCAAACAAGAATAAGCCTAGTCCAACGTATTCAAGCGGATGAATGTCGATTGCCGGATTTGAGCAGATGATTAGAAATGGAATAGAGAGAATAATATCAAGTAAACCCTGAAATTGAAAAATATTTGTGAAAAATTTTCTGTCTACTGCCTCACCATAGTCTTTGCGAAATGCCGTATAACGCGCATCTTCCCCATGACTTAAAACGCGAATTGCCAGATAAGAGCTTAATCTAAATCCCCAGAAGAAAACCATGAACATGATGATTGCTTTTCTCGCGATAAAGCCTTCTCCTAAAACATAGTAAACAAAAGCAATTGCCACAAGGGAAAACGCCCAGCCTACGTCTACTATCGCATAATTATGAATCTTCTTTCCTAGATACCAAAGCTTTGTCATGATAATAAAAACCACAACCCACGCGATAAAAACAATCTGCCAAGTATTTTCCATGTTTAATCCTTGAGCCCTTTAATTGGAACTCTTCTTAGAATAGGTAAAAATAAAAAGTAAATCAATGGAATCATCATACAAGATACAATGATCCAACCTAAAATTCCATGCATCGTAGCATCCCAAAAAGTGATGATGGTCTGAATAATATCAGTCTTAATCATATCGACTAACGCTTCAATCGAAATCGGAAATGGCGGAACGCTTAACACCCATTCGCCGAAACGAATGAATGGAATTAAAAATATAAATTGAAGCGGATACACTAAGTAGCTGATGACTTGAATGAGAGGCAAGTTTAGTTTTAGACTTAGACTTGCTATTGTGCATAGAATCATCGTTGAGCCTATGACTGGAAATACTCCAAGCATCACACCGAGTGCAATGCAGAGGGAAATCTTCTCAGGAGTAATTCCTTGCTTGAGAAGATTTATAATCGGAGTGACTATCTTTGTCTTAAAAAAATCTTTTATCATTTTTTAATTACAAGATCAGTCACAGTCGCGTCTTTGTCTAGTTTGAAAAGTTCGATGAGCACATAAATCGCCATAGCAATATTTCCCAAAAGCATAATGCCGATTAGCCAGAGAAGTCTTGCAATCATAGAATTCTCCTTGTAACACACCCAGAGGTAAAACGTAATAAACCCGTAATAGGCATCAAAAAGAGTCGCAATCACCCAGGGATCTTTTATAAGAGTTGGCAAATGCGTAAATAGATTTAGCTCAAGCGAAGCCCAAGTAGTTACATAGAGCATGGAAACTAATATAAAACTAAAAATAATTTTTAAAACTGTTATCATAAATTTCTCCTAGATAGTTGTATTATTCGGTCTTGTGTAAATGGCTTGCACGACAGAAATATTTCTCATTTTAAAAGCAGCGTTGCAATAGGAAAGATAATATCTCCATGTGCGAATAAATTTTTCTCCAAACCCGAACTCACGCACTTTTCCTATGTTTTTATCAAACTGATCTAGCCAAAGTTTTAGCGTTTTCGCGTAATTTAACCCTAAGTCTTCTAAGTTAAAAAGGAATAGATTGCTCGTTCGATTGATTGCCTCGTTTAATCTACCTACCGAAGGAAGAAGAGAACCGGGGAAAATATATTTTTGAATGAAGTCAATTCCAGTTCTAAACTCATCATAGCGAGAATCCGGGCAGGTAATCACCTGTAGCCCCATGACGCCATCTTTTTTTAATACCTCATTACATTTAGCAAAATAGGTTTCAAAGTATTTGTGTCCCACTGCTTCTAACATCTCAATCGAAACGATTCGATCATACGAGCCTGTAACATGACGATAGTCGCAAAGTTTGATTTCAATTTTATCCGAGAGACCTTTTTTCTCAATTAATTCTTTTGCGTATTTATACTGTTCATCTGAAATTGTAATCGTAGTAATTTTACAACCATACTTAGCAGCGGCATATGTGCTGAATCCGCCCCACCCACTTCCAATTTCAAGTAGGTGATGAGAACTATCTAGCTTAATCTTTTGGCAGAGTGCATCATACTTTTGAATCTGCGCCTCTTCTAAACTTTCCTGATTCGATTTGAAATACGCAGAGGAATAAGTCATTGTGGAATCTAAAAACAATTTGTAAAAATCGTTTCCTAAATCATAATGATCTACTATATTTTTCTTACTTCCTGTGACAGTATTAGCTCTTCTGTTGTGGTAAAGACGATTGAAGAAGTTAAACAACTTTAGCCGTCGACTGCTTTTTTTTGCACCGGACAAATTGGGACTATCCTCAACATTTAGAATAAACCAGGAGATTACTTCGGAAATATTTTCTGTTTCCCAGTCACCTTCTAAATAACTTTCTGCAAATCCGATATCACCAAAGTGAACTGTCTTCTTATAGAAATTATACGATTTCACATGAATATGTGCGCTGTTAAATGCCTGGTATTCCTTAGACGTATCACCGTAGAGAATAGAAGTTCCATCTGGATCAAAAATTTTCATTGAGCCCAATTTCATTTTTGAAAGTGCTTTTGCGAAAAGTTTCTTATAGATGCGAGTATGTAAACCAACGGATAATTCCGATTTGCTCTCGATTTCATTTTCAACTGTTTTTTCCAAGATAGACTCCTTTTTGTAAATCTGGGTTTTCCATTTTTTTAATGAATGGGATTTTCTTAAAATATAAAAGCATTGCATGCCAGTGAATTAGAAAAATTACTCTTAAAGTCAAAAGAGGATATTTTAAAAATAGAAATAGCATATTCCAATCAGTAAGCTCTTTTCTTTTGCCAAGGTAAGCGGATAAGAATACTTTGTCTCCATTTTGGTAATCGTCGATGTGGATGTTTAATTTCTCATCGGGAGGATTTAACCTAAATTCAAATTCAGTGTCTAGTTCAAAAAAAGGAGATACATAGAAATGCTTAATTGTTTTCAGATAGAAACGATATTCGCCCTGTGAATTCGTAGCTACAAATGGTTTCATCTCGCCGAATGTGTTGTGCACTTCGATAAGAGCGCATACTGCTGTGTTATCCTTATCATACAAAAAATAAAAGCAAACCGGGTTGAAGGTATATCCAAGTATTCTAAGATGGCTCACTAGAACCACTTTTGTAATCTCCGCATTACAGCCATTTTCTTTTGCATAAGAAATGATTCCGTTTTTAAAACCATTGTCTCCGTATTCGAAGTGATCCTTTGGATAATAAGAAAATAAATTCCATTTTTGATTTCCAAAGAAGAAATATTTTTTATCTAAATTTTCTAGATCATCCAAATCGAGTGCAAATGTAAAGAGTCCATAAGAAAATGCGTGCTTTTTAGGCAAAAGGCGATTATGCACTACTTTACATTCGAATAAGGATGAGTTAATTACCATACATCCTTTCCTAGCAATGTCCGTGCCAGATTGATTCCTGATGTAAGCGCGTCTTCGTGAAACCCATATTTGAAATAACTCCCACAATAATTAATAAGAGAACCTTCATTGAGAGAAGGAAGTTTTTCCTGCGCTTCGATTGCATTGACACTGAATACTGGATGCTCATATTCAATCTTGCGAACGATTTTTTGTGGATTGACTTTTCCAGGATCATTGATGGAAAGAAAATAATTTTGCGTTTCCGAAACTCCCTGTAAAGAATTCATCCAGTAAATTACAGAAGGTTCGCCGTTATTTTCGACTCGATAATTCCAAGAAGACCAAGCTAACTTTTTGTGCGGCATAACAGTGTCATCCGTATGAAGAGTAGCCAAGTTGTGTTGATAGCGAAAGTTTTGAAGTAAGCTCTTTTCTTCTTTAGTAGGATTTTCTAAAAGAGAAAGAGCTGTATCGGCATGACAGGCAAACACGAGTTTGTCGTAATAGTCGTAGGTTCCGTCTTGCAAAATCAATTTTACACGATTGGCTTCTCGAATTACTTTCTTGGCTCCATTCTTCAGATGAAATTTATCCTTAAAAGGTTCAATGAGTTTTCTGGCATACGTTCTTGAACCATTTATAACTGTTCTCCATTGGTGTTGCGTATTTAATCCTAAGAATCCATGATTGTAAAAAAAACGCACGAGAGTAACTGCTGGAAAGTCGAGCATTTCTTTTTCTTCGGTAGACCAAACTGCTGAACTCATCGGAATAATGTAGCGATATAAAATATCTGTCCCCATATTTTTTTCTAGAACGTATTCTTTGAGAGTATAATTTTTATACTTTGGATCATCCAGGATGGCGATAGATTCCGAATTGAAGCGATTGATTTGATAAAGTAGTCGCAGATAACGAATATTGAAAAGATTGCTTCTTTGCGCAAAAAGACCATTAACCCCTGAACCACAAAACTCTAATCTGCTAGGCAAATGTTGCACACTAAAAGACATAGAGGACTTTTTTGTTTCTACAGAAAGTTCTTTGAATAAGCGGGTTAAATTAGGATAATTTACTTCATTGTAGACGATAAATCCAGTATCCACCGGATGAAGCTTATGACGCTCTGCCACCTCAACAGTGTTTGTGTGACCGCCAATATAATCATTCTTATCGAAATAGCTAATGTCAAATTCCTTGTGAATGAAATGACCAAGCCCCATTCCTGCAATCCCTGTTCCAATAATAGCAATTCTTTTCAACATGTCCTCTTTGTAGGTTTAGACTCTACTTATTTTACCATTTCCTAATATGAATTATTTTTAGAAGAAAAAAACGTTTGAGTTTATGTTAAACGATAGAATCTTTGTGAAGTGGATAGTAAAAAAATTGAGTAGTAGCAAAGAATACAGATTCGATGAGCAAAAAAACAACCACGTCGTCATCGAAGCCTCGGCGGGAACTGGAAAAACTTACACGATCGAGCATATGATTCCCCAATTCATTGAAGGCGGAGTCTCGATAGAAAAAGTTGCAGTTCTTACCTTCACAGAAAAAGCCGCCGCCGAATTACAAGACCGAATTCGCAAAGAACTCATTCGCTCCATCGAAATTCCAAACCTAGCCCAAGAAAAAAAAGACCAATTGGAAGAAGCTTTAGAGCTTTTGCCAAATGCCAACATTGGAACGATTCATCATTTTTGTAGATCTATTTTAAAAAAACATTCTCTTGTTCTCGGGTTATCTGCTAAGTTCGGAGAAATCCGAAATGTGTCTGAGGAAATTGAAACCTATTTTAAAAAATTCTGGTGGAAAATCGAAAAAGACGATTCCGAGGAGTTAATCGCTCTTTTGCGAAAAGTTGATTTTCCAAAATTCAAATCCATTCTAGTGGAGCTAACAGCAAAAACCGGTGGCAATAAAATCAAGCTCCTCGATAAGTCAGATGGTGAACGCTTAAAAAAAGATCTATCTTATTTGATGACTTTGCTGGATAATGCGAATTTGCCGACAAAAAAAACTGCTTATAGTAATAAGCTTCAAGCTTTTCAAGCTAAAACCTTTACAAGCGATAATGAAATATTCCTCGAATTAAAACTGGCTTGTTTAACAAAAGATATAAAGTCCAAGAAGTTAAGACTTACTGACGACGTGAGAGAATTTTTAATTAAAGCATGCTCAGTTTCCGAACGGGAATTAGTTACTCTAATTGAACGTATAATCGAGGCATTAGAAAAAAACTCTTCAGTTGAACTCTTTAATCCAATTTTCACTTATGCAAATGAACTGATAGAAGATTTTGAAAAATTTTTATTTTCACAAGATACAGTTACTGTCGATGGATTGATTTTACTTACTCGAAAACTTCTAATAAATTTTCCCGAAGTAAAAAAACAAATTCAAAACAGTGTAGATTATTTAATTCTAGATGAATGCCAGGATACAAATCCAATTCAGATTGATCTAGTGACAGAACTCTTTTCCGGTCTTTCCAAAGGAATTATTTTGGTGGGTGACCCCAAGCAATCCATTTACCGATTTAGAGATGCCGACTTACGCTCATATGCCGCTGCAGTCAATAGATTAGTGGGCAAGCAAGATCTAAGATTAGACATATCTTTTAGAAGTTCTACGCGTCTAGTGGAAGTGCTTAATCGTATTTTCCCTCAGTTTGAGAATTTATCCAAAATTTATAGCCCCGTAAATCCAAGTCGAACGAATGAACCTAAAACAAAACCTCCTCTCATCCTTCTTGGGCTAGATGAGAACAATCAACCATTGACTCAAACGGATACGGGCGACGATTTTGGTGCAGACAGTTTACGCGATGCTTCCATAAAAGAAATCATTAAGACTATTCATACGATAACGGATAATGACGAATATCTGATACTAGAAAAAGAAACCAAAGAGTATCGGAGAATTAAATATTCCGATATAGCAATTCTTGCCTACACCAAAGATAACTTAAATCTACTGCTTCGAGAATTTTCCAAGAATGCAATTTCAGCCAATATATACAAGAGCACTTTGTTTTATAGCCATAAGATTGTGCAGGCTATTTCTCATTTGCTCCATGCGGTAGAAAATCCAAATGATTCCGCATCACTTTATAAGACACTCGCTTCGGATTTATTTTTAATTTCGGAAAGCGTTTTATATGAACTATCTGAGGCAGGAGAACTTTCGTATTTGTTTGATTCAAAGTTTTCAGAAATCAATACAATCTACGAATCCCTTCGCAAAGCTCACGAGAACCGTTATACGAAAGACATCGCTTATACTCTGCATGAAATATTACGCGAAAATCAAATTCTAGAAGTTCTTTCGATTGGATTTGACGGAAAGAGAAACCTAGCTAATATTTATCATCTGTCTGAAATGCTCAGCTATACTCAACTAACAGAAAATTTAAGCTTCGGGGAAATCGTGCGTAACCTCAAACGGAATGTAGAGAATTCTGTTGACCAAGAAATGAAATTAGACAGTGATAAGAAGGATGATTCGTTTAATTCCGTTCAGTTGATGACAATGCATGTGTCAAAGGGATTAGAATTTCCTGTTTGCATTTTGTTCAATTTGGCGGGAGGGAAAAGTCAAAATAAAAAGACTCTGTATATCGGGGATAGTTTACTAAGGCAATCTCCCTTGTCGGTAGATATGAAACTTACGTTAGGCGAATTAGGCGATGTCAAGACACCTGAATTTGAGGAATTAAAAAGCAAGGACGACGAGGAACTTCTTCAAGAAAAAGATCGACTACTCTATGTTGCCTTTACCCGCGCGAGGGATTATCTTGTTTTGCCGCTTCATTCGATGCCTAAAAAAAATTCTTCTGGTTCTTTGCGAGCGTTAATCGAAAAAGCTTTCTCTCCTGATAATATTAAAAAATATATCAATGAAAACCTAGCTGAAAATTTCATAAATGCAAAGCGTCCGAAAGCAAAGAAAGAGATTTCAACCGTGAAAGAAAAAAAACCTACATCTATTCAGTTTGAACCAATTCAAATGACTCATATATCTCCTGCTGAAATGTATAGCAAGGCAGGAATCAAAGTTCAATCTTACTCTTCGATTGCAAGACACCTAGAGCCTGAAGAAGAATTTGTAAAAGAAAAAACAAGCAGTGAAAAAAAAGTCGCACCGGAAAATGCCGATAATGCGCCATTTACCATTAGCTCTGACAAAAGGGGAACGACTTTCGGACTTCTCTGTCACGCTGTGATGGAAAATTTCGATCTACAGATTTTGTCAGATGAAAAAATGATAGAATCTGAAGTAAAGCGAATGGTTAATGCATATTATCCAACAACGGGGCTCAATGAAATTGTTGATTATACTAGCAAAGACGCGATTGAATTTTGTTATTCTACTCTTACAAAATCCTATCCAATGAATGCGGCAAAGACAGAATTTGCTAAGATTCAAGACTGGAAATACTTAACGCGAGAAAAATCATTCTTTTATAAATTGCAATCGAGTAAGATTGATTTTCTAGTTGGAATTGGGGATGGAATGTTTTATTGGAATGACAAATACTATCTACTCGATTGGAAGACAAATTTAATTAAACCAAACGAAGAGGAAACGATAGACGCTATCCTGGAGAAAAAAGTAAAAGACTCTTACTTCTATCAATACATGATCTATAGCATGAATCTAATTGATAATATTACTCCGAAGAAAGAAAACAAAAAAGAGTATTGGGAGAAAAAGTTTGGGGGAATGCTCTTTGTTTTTATGAGAGTAAAAGAGGATAAGCAAGGTTCGCTTCTAGTCAAACCAACTTACGAAGAAATTTTAGCATTCAAAAAGGATTTGGAGAAATAATATGAGCTCTGGAATTATACCGGGAGTAATTCGCGGGCTGGGAAGAGCTAGAATCAAATTTGATCTTGCTTATAAGAATAGAAAAATTGGGAAAGCCAACGCAAAGAAATTTCTATTCCTCGAAAAATTAAATTTAAAAGACAAAGAATTTTCTAGGTCAGCTCTCTTTAAAACATTAAAGCATTTTTCTGATCCAGAAATAGATGAAGTTCTTTTTTGGACTGTGTTAAAGTTAATCAATGCAGAAGAAGTCGGCGGTCTATGTGTTCCCAAAGCAGATTTAATCAAATTCATCTTAGAAAAAAATCCAAGCCTTGAAATAGAAAAGTCCTGGGCGAATTATTTTGCTGCCAATAGAGACAATTCGCTCTTATTCGAAGAAGAGGAAATGATTTACCTTACCTACCTCTATCACACAGAAGTCGCTGTCTGTGACCATCTACTAGAATTCTTCGATTTTAAGTTCAAGGAAAAATTCAAAGTATATAAAGATAAAAATCTTTCCGAAGAGCAAGTAACGATTGTAAATAGTATTTTTCAAAACTCAATTTCTTTTTTATCGGGTGGTCCGGGAACGGGGAAAACAACGATTATCCAGGCGATCTTACGATCTGGAATTGAAAATGGAATTACCCCTGAGTCGATTGCGATTCTTGCGCCGACAGGGAAAGCGGCAAAGCGTTTACGTGAAAGTTGTCAATCTCTACTCACTAAAGAGCAGTCTCTACAAGCGCCAAGCACGATTCATCGTTTTCTGGGCTACAACCCATCTAGTGGCAAATATAAGTTTAACGCAGAGAATCCGATTCAAAAAAAGCTGATTATCATAGATGAATCCTCTATGATTGACATATTTATTTTGAAGGCTCTGCTCGAAGCTTTTCCCAATGCGGATAAGGACAAACGGATTATTTTTGTAGGAGATCCAGATCAACTTCTCTCTGTGAACTCTGGCTCTGTGTTTTCCGATTTTATCTTGCTGAATAAAAATGTTTTTAAACTCACCCAATCTTTTAGGCAAACTAGCGAAGGCGAAGAAATTAAATCTCTAGCCAAAGAAATCCAAAGTTTGAATTCAGAGGATAATCTAGGTTTACTTCTGAAGAACATTTCAATCCGAAAAGAATTGACTCAAATCAGTTCCGGCGTAAGTTTCTTTGAAACAAGTAAGGACGAGGACACTGTCAATCTTGCCCTTCTCTGGTATAAACAAATTGCAAATCTTGGAGATTCGAGTCAAATCCTTACTCCTTACAACGAAACAAAGATAGGAGTAAAGAACCTAAACCCGTTTTTGGAAACGGAAATCGCGAAGACTCCTTCGGCTAATTATAAATTGCCGGTCATTGTAAATAGTAATCTATACAGTATGGAATTATTCAACGGAGAAACTGGATACTTAGTAGAGGCTAATGGCTCTTATTCTTTTCTGTCTACAGAAAAAAAACCTGTTCCAATTCCTGGTTCCTATCGACAATACTTTGATTCTGCCTATGCCATCACAATTCACAAAAGCCAGGGCTCTGAATACGAGCATGTATGTATATTAATTCCCGCTGAAATGGAAAATCCAGATTCTCTTTTGAATGTTCGAATCCTATACACTGGCATTACTCGCGCAAAAAAATCGGTCACTCTCATTGGCTCGCTAGCCCTCTTCCAAAAAGCACTCATCAACAGAGGAGAAGAAAGACATTCTAGAATAGGCGCTAGATTGAGCTAATGAATACCGATTAGAAATTTAGCTCAATGTCATCCTGAGCCTGCCCTGAGTTTATCGAAGGGTCGAAGGATACTATTTATATTTAGTATGGATTCGACAGGCTCACCATGACATTTTTAATTTAATAACAACTCTATTGATTTAAAACTTATATTTGTTATCGTTGGTAATTTCTTTAAATACTCTTAAATGCCAGGTTTCGAATTTCTTTTATATTTTCCTCGCATACCTTTTCGCCTAACGCAATGAATTCCTTTGCGCGATAGAATTCATACCAGGAAGAATTCGGTAGTATTGGGCTCATATAAACGTCCGAACTTTGGAATGAATACTTGCAAAGTCTATATTGAAGCGAATAAAAACTATTGATGAAAATATCCATAAGAGATTGATCCTTCTTATTGGACTTTACAACGTCTTCGGGGGAAGGCATGGCATTAACGGCGATTATCCGCTGAATTCCTTCAATGGTAAGCGCACTCACCGGCAAAGGATTTACTACCCCGCCATCGACAAATACTCCCTTGTCGGTAATCAAAGGATTAAATAGTCCTGGAATTGCAGTGCTTGCCATAACAGCATCGACTACTGACCCTTCTTTTGAAACAATTTCTTCTCTTGTATTGATATCGCAGGTAATTGTTCTTAGCTCTATGGGCAAGTCGTTAAATGTCTTGTGATCTAAAAATCCTTCTAGAAATTTACGGATATTATTTCCTGTAATCAGACCTTTGGAGGGCATCATAGAAAAATCAAATAGTTTAAACATATTAAAAAGAGAATCGAACTCCTCTGTCGCTTTCTCTATATTAGCCGCACTAACCCCACTAGCCCAGAGAGCACCTACGAGGGAACCAATACTTGTTCCAGAAACCATATCCACTGTAATGCCTTCTCTTTCTAATACTTTGAGAACACCTATCTGAGATAGTCCAAAAGCGGCTCCTCCTCCGAGAGCAATGCCTAAGCGCATACCTGTTATTTTGCGCGCAATTTTTCGAGTCAAAGTATTTAGCTCAGAACTTTTAACTGGCTCTTTTAAAACTATATTGGTTAAGAAGTTTGCATCATTTGTTTTATCTAGATTATGTTGTTCTAAGAAATCTTTTGGGTCTTTAACCTCTTTTTCTGTGATCAGATAGCAATGATCTGATTCTTTTAGCAATGCTTCGCATAACTCTTGTTTATCTTCAGGCAAATCTAAAATGATAAAATGATACGAATACATATATTTACGATACTGCTCTATAATTTCACTTATATCATCGAATTCGTAATTTTTAATTTTAGAGACAGAGCGTATGAGCATTTCTTTTTTTTTGTTAAATCTTAATACGATGGATTTTTTAGAAGTCTGATCAATGATATGCTCCGAAAGTTCCAACGAAAATTGTGCACCAAGATGTGGATTTGTTTTGCAATAAACAGCGATTACATTTGACTCAATGATTTTGCGGTTAAGTTCATCCGGGGTTGCCTTAACGCGTCGTGTTAGAACACGACTGATTACAACTCCGAGGGAAGGAATTTTTGCGATGATATCATTGAAGTCATCCGGTGAAATTAGAAAAAGTCTTACATCGCCTAACGCAACTGCAGAAAAAGTATGAGGTTTATTTCCCATGAGAGAAACAATGCCAAGAAAATCTCCTTTACGCATTACCTCTACCGACATCTGTTTTTCTTCTTCTCCAATTTTTATCGTTTTCTGTAACTCAATACTTCCATTGATGATAATATAAAAATATTCACAGGTATGTCCTTGTTGATACAGAAACTCATGTCGTTTAATGTCTTTTATGACAGCTTTCTCTGCGATGTAGCTTTTTTCAGAATCAGATAGACTATAAAGAACAGGTAAAGAGGAGAGGAGGTAATATTTTCCAAGTGTTTTTAAATCAGCCATACTTACAGATTAGAAAAGATTCCTAAATCAGCAAGGAAGAATATTGGTAAGCAGTAGAAAAAAATTTGTTTTAAAAATACCTTCCTAAGTAGATGGTGGAAATAGGGCAAAAAAAAAATTTTGCGCAAAGAATTATGGAAATAAAAGAAATCACAGATCCGGCTACCATTTTTAAAATGACTGAAACTCTTTTTAAACAATTCCCTGTTTACATAATTGTAGATGGAAAGCCTAAGCAAGTCAAAGTCATTGCAATGAAGAATTTAGGCGTGCTCATCCAATCTCCGGATAACAACCCGAATCCTACAGAGCGATTTTTGCTACTCACTAATGCAGGAAATCTTTTGCGCTTCACGTTTAAAGTCAATACAAAAGACCCAAGAGGAATTGAACTTCTTAATCCAGTCTCACTCATAATCAAGCCGGCAACACGAACTACCAATCGTTATCAAGCTTCTAAAGCTCCAATTTACATTACAAATGTAATCAGTCAAGCAATGGTTCCGCATGATCTATCGGATGACGCAATGAAAGTAGAAAGTTTTATGAAGCCCTATATTCAAAAACTCAAAGCTAAATTTACAGAGGTAGAATTTTTTGTGCATGAGAGGATGGATACTAGAGCGCGTATGTTGGTAGATACCGGCAAACATATATTTGTCCCTGATACTAAATCTCCGGAAAGTGTGACGGATGAATTTATCCCTTTTAGTGAGCATGTTCATTTGATGCGACAGGGCAAAGGGTTGAGCAAATTCATGTCCGAAATCTGCGTGCCTTTAAAATATAGAAATATAGTTGTCTATGGATATTTGCAAATCTTAAATTTAGAAAAGACTGATTTGAATGACTACAAATTAGTTCTCTTAGCTGCTGAAAAATTCTGTAAAGAAATTGAAGAAGCAGATATTTTCAATGAGTCCAGATTAAAATCAGCCATTCTTGATATCAGTGGAAGTGGTTTTAGTTTTTCTCATCCTCAATCAAAGCATTTTGGTAAATTGTTTTCTATCGGCGGGACGATTCTTTTTGATATGTATGAAGAAGACAAGAGCCTTGGAACATTTAGAGCCGTTGTGCGTAATATTAAGCCTCTAGAAAAACTTTTTCGCATTGGATGTCAATTCTTCCATATGGCAGATGAGCATACGATAGTGGATGACTTAATGAAGAAATTTTTTCCTAGTAGTCTTGAGCCAGAAAGTCCTGTTGGTAGCGAAAGTCAGCCTAAGATTAAAACGGATGCTGTTCCAACTACTACAGATGAACCAGTAGAGGCTAAGATAGATAATCCGGAAGCTCCAGAGGATTCAGAAAAGCCTGAACCCTCTAAAGAATAATCTAAATTAAACCCCTTTTTACTTTGGGTCTGCCTTTGCAAATGAAATCATTTCCTATAAGAAAATTGATGATACATTTAAAAAAACATGGGATGATACCTACCCGATTGAATTTAAAAAGATTGTAAAAAAAGATTTACTTGGCAAGGGAATTATGGTTGTAAAAAATAAGCAAAAACAATTGGAATATATGTATTCTTTCCAGTTTTTATTCCTAGGGTCAGTATGGTCGATGGAGTGAAAACAGAAAGCGAAGAAGGCAAAGACATTATTGTAAAATTAATTCACAATCCAAGTGATGACGAAAAACCATATCGAATAGAGCTTGGAGAATTTTCAGAAAAATATTATCAAGGGAATGTAGTAAAATGGATCAAATGAAACACGAAATATTAATTACAGAGAAAATGAAAAAAGAAGGTTTGAGTGAATTACTCATTCAAGACTTTCTTACAAAAGTAGAAAAAGTCAGAACGGGAGAAACGGGTAAGGTCAAATGGGAAACGATAGGCGACTTAGATCCCGATAAAGATGAAATTGATTTGGAAGTCCTCCGAAAGAAATATACAATCAAAAAAGAAACTCTTTCGAAGCTAGTCGTGATTAAACTCAACGGTGGACTTGGAACTTCTATGGGACTAGAAAAAGCTAAGTCTCTGATTCCAATCAAAGATGGAATGTCTTTTTTAAAAATCGTAGCAAGCCAAGTTACATTCATGAGAAAAAAATATGGTGTCGAGATTCCACTGATTCTAATGAATTCTTATAACACAGAAACAGACTCACTAGAAGAACTAAAAAATGCTGGATTCACACAAAAAATTACAACTACCTTTTTACAAAATAAAGTTCCAAGACTTATTCAAGCAGACTTAACACCGATTACCCTCACGGACAAAAAAGAAGAATGGTGTCCGCCGGGGCATGGCGATATTTACCTCTCACTCAAAGAGACAGGCATTTTAGATAAGCTCATAAGCGATGGATTTGAATACGCATTTATTTCGAATGGAGACAATCTAGGTGCAACGATTGAACCTGCGATCTTAGAATACTTAGTAGATGCAGGATTAGAATTTGCGATGGAGATGACTCCTAAGACACTCGCCGATACAAAAGGTGGGGCAATTTACCGTAAGCTCATAGATGGTAAGTTTGTAGGATTAGAACTTTTAGAAACAGCGCAAGTCCCAAAAGAAAACGAACCAGAATTCTCCGGAATGGGAAAATTTAGAACTTTCTCTACGAACAATCTATGGGTAAACTTACGCGCATTAGCCTCACTCATAGAAAAGAAGCCTCCTTCCCTCTCACTCATTGTAAATCCAAAAGTAGTAGACGGCAAAGATGTATTACAACTAGAAACCGCAATGGGTTCCGCAATTGGAAGTTTCCACAAAACAAAAGGAATAATCATCCCAAGAGACCGTTTCGCACCTGTAAAAAAATGCGAAGACTATCTCATTCGCCGCTCCGATGCATATATATTAAATGAAGATTTTTCTCTCACGATGAATCCAGTTCGAAAACAAGCGGGCTTAAGTGAAAACCTTGTTAGCCTCGATGACAAGTATTACAAAAAAATCAAGTCCTTCGAAAAACTATTTAAAGTCTATCCATCTCTCGTTCTCTGCAATTCTCTCAAAGTAGAAGGTGAAGTCGAATTCGACACCCACTTAGTTCTAAAAGGGGATGTAGTGATTAAAAACACCACCGGCGAGTTACGCAAAGTATCCGCTATCGGGAAATCGGAATTGAAGGATGAAACGGTGAATATTTAAAGATTACCACGAATAGGGTTTTGTTTATTTTGAATTCTTAATTTTGAATGAGAAGTGAAAAAGAGCCGGTCACTAGTAACAGCGAGTGATTCCGATTATAATATGAAAGCATTGTAGCTAATTTATAATCGGAATCGTATCGAACGTGACGCTAATTGTTAGAGCAAATGTCTGAACTGTGATTCATCGCTGGGCAGGTTTCGGGGATGACAACTAATAAACAACTTCGTGGTTAATACAGAGTTACCACAATAATGCCCTCTTCCATTCATTATCCATCATTAAAAATTCAACATTAATCCACAACCCAACCATCTTCAATCATTGCTTCAACGCTATCATAGTTCCATGATTGAGAAACGTCCTTTTGGCTAATAACAGAAACCGCTCCATTCTTTAATTTATTAGCAATTCCAAATCGCCCACTGCCGCCTTTCATTAAACCTGCTTTTGTTGTTTCAAAGTATTCTCTTGTTGTTTGAATTAATTCATCTGACCATTGTGACATTTGTTTTTCTCCTATTTCTATAAGTATACGGCAAACCTCGGACAAAATAGAATCCATCCAACACAAAAATAGATTGTTTTTTCTCTTTAGATACAAATGATATAAGATATGGTTTCCCGCAAGAAAGTTCTATATTTGGATGTTTGTGCTTTGTGTCGTCCCTTTGATGATCAATCTCAAATGAAAATAAAGTTAGAGACAGACAGTATATTCTTAATTTTAGAAAAAATTAAAGCAGGAAAATATAAAATGCTTTTTTCAAAAATACATAATCTTGAAATAAAAGAAATTGAGGAAAAAGAAGAGCGAGAAGAACTTTTACAATTTTTAGTGAAATATGGAAATGAAGAAAAGAATATAAATCAAGAGCAGATTAAACATAGAATATTTGAATTAGAAAAAATGGGCTTTGGAATAGGAGATTCAGCACATTTAGCTTTCGCAGAAAATCATACAGATTATTTTATTTCAGTTGATTCAAATCTTCTAAAGAAATACAATAAGAAGATAACAGGAAAAATGCTTGCAATAAAGCCAGAAGACTTTATTGTAAGAGAAGGGATATTATAAAATGAAAGAAGAAACCTTTTTAGATGAAGATGTTCTAGTTCACAAAGCAGTGAATGCATTAATGAAATCTCTTGGACCGGTTGAAACTAAGCGCTTCTTATCTTTAAATAGCAATCGTAAAAGAATCGAATCTGTTAAAAGACACAAACAGTGGCAATCCAATCTTAACCGCGAAAATTTCTTGAAAGAAGTTTTTGCATCTTAGATATAAAATATGAATCCAATCCTTGTTCAGACTATTTCTGATTATTTTAGAGATAAAAAAGTAAACAAGGCTTTTCTCTTTGGTTCATTCGCAAAAGGATTAGAAAAAGACACAAGCGACATAGATATATTAGTTGAATTAAGTGAATCTATTGGCTTTATGAAACTAATACAATACAAATTGGATTTAGAAGATCAGTTGCATAGGAACGTCGATTTAGTCACGCCTGCTTCTATATCTCCGCTTATTCTTCCCACTAATTCAAAAAGACTGGAAGCTTATCTATGAACGAAAACGATAAAATACGTTTACAGCACATTTTAGAAGCAATGGAAGACATTGAATCATTTGTGACAACCATTAACAGAGAAGAATTTCCGCAATGTTTTAATTCATAAATACTTTGGTGTAGATTATAATGAAGTTTATACTGTAATCGAAAGTGAATTGCCGTCATTGAAAAGCGATGTTCAGGGGATATTAAATAATAGTTGAGTTTATTATTTAATATCCTCTATTCCATCGCCAATACCTCTTTCAACACCAGCAACAAATCAAAATAATCCTTTGATTCCTTTCCATGTAACCAAGAAAGTTCCAATGCTACTTCCAATTTGCGGCAAGAGTAAAACGAGGAATATTTTTAGAACGCGGTTTTTCCAGAAGCCAGTGAAATGTTCTGAGTCGTCTGCTATATGCTCGAAATCTTCGACAAGCGGCTTCTTCATCCAAATCTCTGTGAGGGCAGCAAGCCAACCTGGCTTAATGATAGGATTAAAATTTCCAATCGGGGCAGCGATGAAAGCGAGGATAATGGATAATGGATGAGCAAGAGCGATTAGTGCACCTAACGCAGCTAAAGTTCCTTTGAAGATAATCCATTCTTTAATCAACTCAGTGCCTGCTTCAAAACCACTGAAATAAAAAGTAGCTCCCATCAGTGCAAGAATGAAAAGTGGAAGTATGGCTAATTGTAATTTCCCCCAGATGCCTGACTTAGGAATCTCATCTAGATGATCTATTGTTTGATCTTCTAGTATATGCTTCATGATTCCTTCTAAATGCCCTGCCCCTACTACAGCAAAGATTTTCTTTGAGTCTTTCGCTTGACGTCTAATATTTTCGGCTAGGTATTTATCTCTTTCGTCAATGATGACTTCTTTGATGGAGTTGTATCTAGGTGGTAATTGGGAAAATAAATCTTTGAGTGCGTCATCACTTTTTAGTTCTTCGATTTTTTCTGGACTTACTTCTTCTTTTACAAGTAGAGAAGTAATGAGAGCAGATAATAAATACATCTTAGAAAAAAAACCAACATTACCCCAAGAGCGTTTGAGAGTAATTTGAATTTCTCTATCTACTGGAACAACCTTTGCACCGATTTTATTTCCTTCGTCGATGGCGGCTTTTAGTTCGTCGCCTGGTTTGATTTCTCCTTTTCCTAATTTCTTTTGGAAAGAAGAAAGAATCAAGCTCGCAAGTAGCAAATACATTTTTCTTTCTTTAAATACTTTGAATATGTCCAACTTTTTCCAATGCTCTGCATCTTGTATCGAAGTCATTCTTGACTTACAGAGTTCTACACAAACTGTATCTGGTTTTTCAGTTCCTATGATTTCACGCACAGCTTCTACGCTCTTATGACTTATATGCGCAGTTCCTAATATTGTGATTTCGGAATTGTTGATTTTAATTCTTCTAATTGGCTCTTTGCTTTGTGATTCTTGCTCAATGACTGTATTCAAAAAAATGCTCCTCTTACGGCTTTAATCCCAATGTTATAAACAAGGATTTTAACCACCGATGGACACTGATTAACACCGATGGAGTTATTGCATTTCCAATTCTTATCGGTGTTCTCAGTGAAATCGGTGGTAATCTTTTAATGTCTTTCTATTGTCTTTTAGGCTTGTTTCGCGTAAAGCAAGTATCTAGGCTAATTTCTAAATAAAAATGGTTATCCCTACACATTCTAGCAGTTCCTATTGCAGTCCATCTTGCAGTTCAAACATAGTCTTAAAAAATGCAAGACTATAGTTGAACTGCTACTTGAACCGCAACATGAACTGCAACTTGGTATATCTCTATCTTATCGACTCCATCCACTTTCCTACTTTTATCCATAAGAAATCTTTCCTATCGGTGTCCATCTGTGTCCATCGGCGGTAATCTTTATATCCTCAGTAAGTATTTTGCTGTAAAATCGAATTACTCACTTGACAAGTAAATATGCTTCCGTTTATTTAATCATTAAAACGATGTTGAGTAGAGAATCTAAAATAATCAATGTGGGGATTGCAGAAATTGTCGCTGCCAAATCTCCAAATATTTTAAGAACGACGCTTGGCTCTTGCATTGGCGTGGTTTTGTATCAACCAGATTTGAAAATCGGTGCTATTTCCCATATCATGCTAGCTAAAGACACATTAGGGCGTGATAAACTCAAGAATCCAGGTAAATACGGAGAAACCGCTCTTCCCAAGTTAATAAAGATGATGGAAGACGAAGGTTGTAAGCCTGGAACATATTTTGCTCGTATTTTTGGAGCAGCTTCTATGTTTAAAAATATCACCTCAGCATTTCTAAACAACATAGGCGAAAGCAATATAACAATTGTTAGAGAGTTTTTCGCAGAAAGAAAAATCCCAATCATCGCAGAAGACATTGGTGGGCACGAAGGCAGGACTATTAGTTTGTATTTAGATGATGGTCGTATACTACTTAAAAAGTCAGGCATTGAAAAATATCTTTATAAGGTAAGATAATTGTAATATGAAAGATCAAATCGACATAATATTAAAGGATATCCACAAATTACCACCTATGTCCAATGTTGTAATTAAAGTGATGACACTTATACAAGATCCTGCAGTCTCCATTCATGACCTTGCAACTGAAATTTCGAAAGACCCTGCCATCACAGCGTCTATTATAAAACTCTCGAACTCAGCCTACTACCGAGCTAGTAAACCAATTCGAACAGTCCAAGAATCTCTCATGACACTTGGGATTAAGACTGTTAAAGAAATTATTTTACTCACTGCTTCCAAAAAAATTCTAAACAAAGATTTGCCTGGTTATCAACTCGAAGCAGAGGCAATGTGGCTTCACTCTTTAGTTGTAGCAGAATTATCTGCGAGAATCTCTATCCAAAAGAAAACGAATATTCCTAAGGACTTAGCGTTTACTTCTGGTTTGCTCCACGATATTGGCAAAGTAATTCTAGCTCAATTTTTCCCTTCTAAAATTCTTGAGATCAAACAAGAACTCAAAACTTCTAAGCTCAGCTTCACAGAAGTAGAACGAAAATACTTCGGCTACGATCACCAGGAAGTGGGAATGAAAGCACTTGAGACCTGGAATTTCCCTGAAGAACTAAAAGAAGTTGTGGCTTATCACCATAATCCGGAACTCGCTATAAAATTTCCAAAGCTAGTTGCTATGGTTCATATTGCGAATCAGATTTCTGTTATATCTGGAATTGGGATTGATATCGGAGGAATTTCACATGAGCTATCTGCTCAGGCTGTGAAAATTCTTGGTATCACAGAATCAGACATTGAATCTTATTACTTGTCTATTCCTGAAATTCAAAAGTCAATCGTTGACTTACAATCCATTTAGTTCGGGGCTTTTCATGAATATTGCATTAATCGGACCCAGGGGTGTAGGCAAATCAAAAGTATCCCGTAAACTTTCTAAGCTACTATCTATGCCCGTTCTTTCTACGGATATGATTGCCGTTTACGAACTCGGTGGCATCTCAATACCAGATCAAATCAAAAAAGACAATGGCAAATGGAATAATTTTCGTAAATTAGAAATGCAAATTCTAGAAAAGCTTTCCAAATCTAAAAACATCATCTTGGATTGCGGTGGTGGAATTTTATTTGACGTTGATAAAGACGGCAGAGAATTCTACAGCGAAAAAAAAGTGAAACTTTTAAAATCATTCTGCACTGTATTCGGACTTTCGCATGATACAGAGTATCTCGTCGAAAAAGTAATCAATGACTCCGAGCGTCCACAGCTAAGCGCTATTAACTCCTATCGAGAAATTCTTGAAAGAAGACTTCCCTTCTACCAAATGTCTTCTGATTTTTACATTCCAGTAGAAGGACTCGATCCAAAGGACGTAGCCAAGAAGATTTCTGAACTTATCTAGATACTTTTTCTGACAAGAAAATAAATAGTTCCCCATACAAGTGATCTCATAGTCATTGCCAAAAGACTTTTAACTGCGACCTGACCTGACGAAAGATAAATGGCAACCAACACAAATAGCACAAGAACATGTCCGACTGCTACAACACTTGTCATCGTCAATTTGTTTGAAAGATTTTTCCATATCGTATAAACCACGAACAGGGAAAAAAGAGCCATACCTACATTGTAATAAACCAACCAGAATAGAACAATCATTCCGCCTTGCTCTTTCCCTAGAATAACAGAAGTCCCTTCTATCAAAGTTGGAATTGCTAATAGTATACCAAGTGCTATCGCAATAAGCGAGTATTTGTTTTTCATAATGCCTCTTTTAGATTCTCCAAATTCCTGTTGCCATTCTGTTTTCTTATGGTGTATTCACACTATTAAACTGAATACTAATACTGTCCAATTTAACTTTGCTTAGATCGTCCCAGACTCCTGCGCCTGTTGTTCCGATTGTGCCGAATAATTTATCTACTCTACTTGTTTGTGGATAAGAGGCAGGAACTTTTGCACTTGTCACTTCATCGCCAATGAATCCACTATTTTCAAACAAGCCATAGTTTCTAGAAATTAAACCACATAGCTGAGCATTTGTATTATCAATTCCATTGTTCATTAGGCTTAGTTTTGCAGTAGCTTCTTTTTTTGGTGTAGTTAAAAATTGACTGTAGGCTAGAGAATAATACTTAGTATTCGCTCCACAGTTTGGACCGAATAAGGAAGGATTGCTTGGAAATCTAACGACTGATTTAAAACAGAGGATTGTATCATTGTCCATTTTTTCTAAAACTACACGACCTTTGTCTGCACCGGAATAAAATTGTTGTGAGCCTGACCAGGAAATGGTTTGCTTTTGAGAAACGATAGTGTTTCCAAGATAAGAAGCATTTTGCTTTGAGGCATAGGTTTCACATACGAGGCTGTCTGGATAATTCGTAGGGTCGATGATGTTTAAATTGTATAAGAGTAAAATTCCTTTATCAGTGAGTTGGTCTGCACTATCAAAAAACATTTCAAGTGCTTTTGCTTTATCAGAAGATCTCCACATTTCGAACTTATGCTTGAAGACTAAATTGCCTGTGTAAGCAGATGAGGCTACGCTTGCATTTATATCTACGGATAGCTTTGTAATAAAAACACCACCGTTAGGAGTTTGAACTGTTGTTTGAAAAGAACCAGGGTTACTGAGAAGATTGTATTTTTTGATAGGACCAATAATCGCCTCAATCGTATCGGAATTATTATTTGCCCAAAGAGCAGACTGACGAACAAAAGCCCATTCATTTTCTAAGGCTTTGGCTTCTGAGAAAATTCCTAGATTCTTTAAAAGGTCTAGTGAAGGAGGAATGCGATTATCCGCTAATCTAGATTTAAGAGGAACTCCATCGGGGATACGAATTGTTAGCCCAGTGGTATATTCAACCGAGCCATTCGCAGTAGGCTTTGCGGATAAGAGTAAAACGGTGCCAGCTTTGGTTAAATTGTCTTTTTGTTTATTGTCCTTGTCTGACTTGCATTGGAAAGTAAAGAGTAAAGCGATTGATAGAAATAGTAAAGTCTTCTTCATGAAAATTGTCTCCGTGTTTATTAAAAGAATAAATGGCTTACTTACTCTAAAAATTGCAAGCAAAAACTACTTCCACTTGCTACCAATAAAGCTTGCATTTTGTAAACTGGCTTGGTTGAGTAAGTGTTGGTCGAGAGATGCACCATTCAAATTTGCATACTTAAAACTTCTTTTATAGAAACTCTTTTCTTGATTGGTTAAGTTTTGATTGGATAGATTTAAACTAGGAAATAAAAAAGAATATTCCTCTGACTGACAATGAAAGACTGGATTCAAAACAGTAAGACTTTTATCAAATGCTTCCACTAGTCCCCCTTCCCGCTCATAACTAGTTCCCAAAATTGCGAAGAGTAAAAAATAATTATACAAAGAAGAAACAATAAAAATAGACATTGCAGAAATTACCTTTGCTCGAATCGCTTGAGGCAAAAAAAGAATTACCAAATACAAATCAATGGCGATAAATAAAAAATGGTAGGAGCTAAGAAATATACTTTGATACTTAGAGGCTTGCACTTGTAGAAATAAGAAAAGTATCAGAGGCAGAATATAATTTAAAAAATGATTCAAGGCTCTGTGTAGAAACTCTCCGCGTAATTTCTCAGTCGGAATTGTAGACTCTAATCCTTCTCGCAAAAAATAAAAATGTCCTACAAATAGAAGCATTGGGAGTATCCAATAAAATGCTAATATAGGAATTGAAATCCAAAAGAATAAAACACTGTCTTCCATAAAAATCATTCTATCAGAAATTGAACTCAGTGTAAGTAAGGAATGAAACAGGAATGCGAGGTAAACTGTTTTTATTATCATAGTATTCATAAAGACTGTAAAAATTTTAAAACTTTTTCTCTATCCGATTTATTTAGTTTCTTATAAGATTCTTTTGCTTGTTTAGATTCTCCTTCATGCCATAGAATTGCTTCTTGTATGTCTCTTGCTCTTCCATCATGTAAAAGATTAGAATGCTGGCTCACGGAAAGATACAATCCAATTCCCCAAAGAGGAGATGTTCTCCATTCTCTTCCATTTGCAAGACCATCTTTGAATCCATCGGATAATTCTTCGCCCATATCATGGAGTAATAGATCTGTATAAGGATGAATGGTCTGCCTTGAGAGTTCTGGATAATCTGAATTAACCCCTGTTTTAAATTCAGTCTTATGGCAAGAAGCACAACCAATCTTTATAAACAAATCTTTTCCTTCTGCAAAAAAAGATTCATTTGCAATTCGTGTAGCGGGCACTCCAACTAGAAGCGAATAGTATTCTAAATCTTCAAAACTATTCGGATCAATCTCAGATCCAAAAGGTTGTGCTTGATTGCACTTAACTTCTTCTTTGGAACAATTTTGTTTGGGAAACAATCTAGATGTAATTCCTAAATCTTCTAACAAAGCAGTTGCTATCAGTTGATGAATATCGGGTTGATTTGCTTTCCATCCAAATCTACCTATTTCTGTTTGTTGAGTTCTATGATTAAAGACTCGATTTATTTTTCCAGAAATTCCATCTTTGTCTTTATCTTCCACGTCTTCTAAAGATTCTAAAACTTCGTGAGGAATTAAACTCAGTAAACCCATTCCATAGATCACAGGAGCAACTCTCGGAGAAAAGGAAAATTCTTTTGGTTTAGCATAATTCCAATTGGAAAAGGAATACTTGGGTTCGCGCAAACTATATTTTTCCCCATCGGGAAACCTTCCTTCTCTTTCGATGAATGTGACATCTATCTTTGCTTCGATTGAAATCTTGCGAGGGTCTATGGATTTATCTTGTATCTGAAAACCATAATTGTCAAATTCATCGGTTTGAAACTTGAAAGCCATGGAATGAAATTCTGTTTCTAGCTTGGCTTTATTTTTCCCTCTTCCGCCTAGAAAATGACAACCGTTGCACGAATTAGAATTCATCAAAGGACCCAAACCCTGGAATGGAGTCTTACCATCATTAGCCCATGTAGCTTTAAATACTTGATTCCCCCGATTGAACTTGAGAATTTTGTCCATTTCTTTTACGTTAGTCGAAATACGATTGAATCCATTCAAGGAAACATCAAATACAGTAGTCTCTCCACCCGCGTAAATAAAACTATTGCCTTGTTTTTTACAGTTTAAATTGCCTATCAAAACAAAAATGACAACGATGATTTGTAAAACGCGCTTCATCTTCTCTTATCTATATTCCCAAAACAAAAATTTTCTTACCTTGAAATTCTATTTCTTTTATAAATCATTTTATATCCAAAGAACTTTGCGAAAGAAGGCTTGTAAAGCAGGATTTTGAGTGTGAGATCATGCGAAGGCTAGGAGAATTTAACTCAAATAAAATATAACTGTCTTGCTGTCTTAAGATTGTATTGTATAATTGGTATTAGAGGAAATAAAAATGACACCAAGACAAGGATTTATTGCGGCGTGTATTGAAATGGTAGAAATTAATGATGAGCTGACAGCAGAAGAACTCAGTGTATCACAAGAAATTTTAAAAAAACAAGGATTCACAGATATAGAATTTGAGGAAGTTGTAAATCTCGGAGAAGCAGAGACTACAGAAGAGAAAATTCTATCTGCTATTCAAGGTCTAGACGAAAAAATGAAAAAGCAATTAGTGGAAAATCTTAGAATCATTGCAAGTTCAGACGGAGCAGACTCAGAGGAATTTCAATTTTTGCAAAGAGTAGAAAAATTATTTGGTCTTCCTTTAGATAAATGAAATTGTGCGATTACGAATCTTTTAGCTTTGTTATTCTGGTAGCATAAACAGTAAATTTTGAGAGTCGGATGACAAAATTCTCTTACATTATAAATTCAGAGAATTTAATAATTTTTATTTCCCTATATGGATTTAACTCTAATAAGTCGCTATCGCCAGTTACTATTATGTTTGCCTTTCCATTTACTGCCATTTCTAAAATAAAATTATCTTTCGGGTCTCTGCAATCAAAAATAATTCCCGGTGTATCAACAATTATTCCATGCTTAATTATAATTTGTTCAAGTTCATTTATCTGTTTTTCTGATATTTTATTTTGAAATTTAGGTCTCCTCAGAACTCCGCAAATTTCTTGAATCTGTTTTTGTGAAGTGACTAGTTCAAATTTTTTAAGGACAATGTCTTGAACTAATTTTGAAGTGACCTTTCCAAAGAGAGAGCTAATAAAAAGGTTTGAATCAATTACAACCTTCAAGCAAACTGTTCCTTTCTAAAATTTTCTACCTCCACTGTTATATCTTCATTAGTAATATTCAAATTTTCACCAATTTGCAAGAACTCATTTAAAAGAAATTTGAATTCAGAAAACTTTTTCAATTCGATAAAAAGAGCCTTTTTTTCTTCGCTTGGCAATTGTAATATTAACTCTACAATTTGATTTATACCTATATTCAATTTTGCTGGCATAATAAATTTCTCCTCGCTTAATTTCTGTAATATTATCTTTGAAAGTCAATTCATTTTATACTAACTTTTGGGGCTAATGCTTCAATTTGCAAAGGATTCATTCCAATTTTAAATAATAAAAAAATCTAAACCAATAGGTTTGATTTCTGATTCAAAGTTTGCTTTCCAAATTTCTTTTTCAAAGTAGTTGTAGGAAAAAGAGTAGCATAAACACTACCACGCCATTTTTCAAATTTCTTAATACAATCAGAACAAATGTTGACATCATGGTTTTCATCAATGATCAAATGATGAAAATTAGAATCGTAATTTTTAATTTCCTGTTCGCATAGATTGCATTTCATAAAACAACGTTCATGTTTCAATAATCAATTCATCTTCTTCCAATGCTTCTTGGATCACCTGTTGACCCAACCAGATTCCATTGTCTATGATTTTGGGAATTATTTCTTTTAATGGAATATTCAGAAATTTATTTTTTCTTGCTTTTAATAAAATTCCAAGCGAGCCTGTTCGGGTTAATTTTTCGATTCGCGCAAATCTCCTTCCTTCTGTTTCATCTATGCAGACTAGTGGAATGATTATGTTTGAGTAGAGCTTTTGGAGAATATCTAAATTTCCACATCCAGCAATCATAGTGAGAATGGGAGTGGTATTTATTACTATGCTATTAGGCATTTAGCATATCCTGTTTTAATTCTCCTGCTTCGAGATCAATCACTGGAATTTTGTATTGTTTTAATAGGAATAAAAACTCTACTCTCGAAATTCCTAAAACTTTTGATGCAACTCCGGATGAAATTCTTTTTAATTCATATAACTTTAATAATAAAGCCATCTTAGCTTCTTTTTCAAATTCCGCTTTTGATATATGAAGTCCATCAGGCAAAGAATCGGGTAATTCTAAGGATAATATCATTTAGTCTCTCCTTTGAAATTTGTTCTTCTGCTAACATAGTATTATTTTCTAGCAGCGAGTAATAAAATCAATTCATTTTATACTCAAAATAAAACTCAGTTCATTGCTTACCTCGCATCTTACCCAAGTGCGTGGGTGAATCCACGCCCTTGGGTAAATACAACTTTGTTGTGGAGAATTTTTACTTCACTTTCATTGAGTTTGGTTGACCGGTGGAAGCGATGACTGATCTCCAAAGAGAGCTTCTTTCTGGAATCAATACTTTTCGCTCTGCTACGGCAAGTGTAATTGGGATATTTGTAAAAACATTGTTCCAAATTCCAACTACCATTCCCGTTCTACCAGCCATACCGGCATGGACTGCATTTTGAGCTAGGAAGTTACAGAATACAGAATCTTCAGCGTTAGCCGGCACACTTCGAATGATATAACTTGGATCAATGTATTTTAAATTGATTGGGATATCTTCTTTCTTAAAATACTTAGAAATTTCATTCTTTAGAAAGATTCCTATGTCGGCTAATTTTTTGTTGCCGGATGGATCTGTTTCTGAGCTATTTTCGAAGAATCTTTGACCTGCTCCCTCTGCCACTAAGATGACTGCGTGGTTACGGTGGAGTATCCTTTCTTTGAGTGTAGGAAGAAATGCTCCCTTGCCTTCTAAATCAAAGTCTTGTTCCGGAATCAAAACAAAGTTTACATCTTTAGAGGCTAACGCCGCATTTACCGTGATGAATCCAGAATGTCTTCCCATTAGTTTTACAAGACCAATTCCATTTGGTGCGCCTTTAGCTTCTACGTGAGCACAGGAGATTGCAGTCATTGCTTCTGAAAAGGCAGTTGAGAATCCGAATGTTTTGTGAATTAAATTAATATCATTGTCAATCGTCTTAGGAATTCCTATGACAGAAATCTTATCGCCTCTTTTTTTGACTTCTTCATAGATTGCATTTGCGGCACGCAGTGTTCCGTCACCACCAATGCAAAACAAAATATTGACTCCGTGCAGTCCAAGAAAGTCTACCATTTCCCCTATATCTTGACTTCCACGAGAAGAGGCTAACATCGATCCTCCGTCTCTTGCAATATTAGAAACCATGTCTGGTTTTAATTCGATTGGTTTGTGACCGTATTTCTTTACGAGACCTTCGAAACCATATTTGAATCCTAATATTCTCGGCACATGGTATCTATAATGAAGCTCCATGACAAGTCCACGGATAACATCATTTAACCCCGGACAGAGTCCTCCACAGGTAACAATACCTGCCGTAACTTTGGATGGGTTAAAAAAAATCTTTTCGCGCGGTCCTGATTGCTCAAAGTAAATTGGGTTATCGCCAATTGTAGGATGTATGCTTTCTGGATTCTCGAAAGTGGTTTGGTACAAAACGACAGAATTTTCTTTTGTGTAAAATTCGTAGCCAGCGGGATTAGGGACAGTGCATTCGCCAAATTTATCAACTTTAGTATTCATAGGTATTTCTTATTTATTTTTCTGAATTCTGCATGTAAAATGTTTTTCTTCATTTAAATAAGTTTTTATAAAAAATCAATTGCCTTTTTAATGCGTCTATAGAAAAATATCGCTAGTTATTCAATGTACTAAGTCTACAGGACAAACACGCGCGGATGAAATCAATTCAAATCAAAATACTTGCGATTTTCTCTCTTTTCATCCTAACCGAGCTATTTTCTGAAAATCTTGCGAAACAACCGCAGAAAAAATATGAGTCAGCAGACCAATCAGCTTGGACAATCTCTCATAATTTCGAAAGTGGTTCCAATTATTCCCAAGCTATCATCATTCCCTTCAATTATCCATTCGAAGCAAGTCTAGCTCCCGGACAGACCACTCCCATTCCCTTCAAGCCTGAACTTTTTTTACCTAGCAATCAGTTTAGTTTTTTGGGTCAGTCCAATACAAATGCTGGAAGGGTTGTATTAAAACCATCCGAGAACACAGAGATTGCTTCGTATCGAACCAGTATCATTACGGATAATGCTCATTATGAAAGAGACACCAATTCCAGAATGCCCAATCTCTGGCAGACCAATTCTGCTATGGCGAATACTTCCTCTGGCGTTGTATTTGTTTATCTAAAAAAGAACATGGGTCTTAATTTAGACCTTTCGTTTCGTATGGCAGGCAATGATGCAGGACATGCTGTATTCGAGTCTCTTGTTTCTAATTTGAATTTTTCTTATAAGCTTTCGGACAACCTATTTCGCTTGAATCCTAATTACAAACTAAACATGGTCTTACAACTTTCTAGCACACAATACGCAGATGATCGCGCCATTCCTAAAAAGTTAGAATTCAATAGAACCTCTCTCAAGTCTCAATTTGTTTCTTCTGGTTTCACACTCAATACCAAGTCTCTTATGTTTGAAGGTTTAATCCGACTTCCCATTCAACAACAAGCTGTATTTGATCTAGACGGACTCTTACGTCCCGAATTACAAGGACGACTTGGTATGAAATGGTATTTGCCGGAATATATTCAGCCTTAAGCGCATAACGAGGACTAGAGGCCGGTTGACACACAACGAATATAATTGAAAGCATCCTTATTGTTGTTGGATATTGCAACACCAGTGCAGTAATTTATGAACCACGCGTCCGTAGTGCTAGATGCAGTAGCTGTCCAATACCTACAGTTCGCCGTCGCCGTATTTGGAAAAAGGGTTGTGTTTATTGCAGGAGAACTTCCACAAGAAGAGCCATTATCCGACGAGAGGATTGTTGGATTACTACATAAGATAGTTAATTTTAACTCATTCTTAGTTGGAACTCTCCATAATCTCCCCGCTAGATTAAGCGAATTACAGTAATCCCACGCCTGACTAGTTCCTGTTCCATTTAGTTGCATAGTCGTTAAGTCATTGCAAGAATTATTCGTTGCAGAACAATATCTAGCTTGTCCCACTGATCCCGTGCAGGTATTATTTACTGAATCCCAATTTTGATTCATACTACACTTCGCAAAATAGAGAGTATCACCTGCATATGTTTGTCCACCAAAAACACCTGCGACTCCTACGAAACGAATGGTTCCATTGCCCATATCCGAAAATGTCCCCCAGGGATAAGAAGCAGATGATACAGTGCCGCCTGTCGTAAGGTTTGCCGCACCTGTGGTAAAAGAAAGAGTAAACGTCGAGGAAAGTCTTTTTCCTGAAAGTGTTTTGATTCCCGCAAGAACACTTATGGTGTAGGTTGTATTGGGAGAAAGATCTACACTTGGGTCAAAGACTACACTTAGGTTGTCATTGGTAAAGGTAAATGCTCCAGTTATAACATTTCCGGCACTGTCGACTAACGTAATACTACTCCCATTTACACTCGATGAATCTATTGCTTCGGGAAAATTCAGGCTGATATTTGCGGAGGGGTTTACGCCCGTTTGCCCGCTTGTGACATTGGAAGAAATTGAACTCATAGTAAAAGTCGGCGGTGGTGTGGAGTCTGGGGACAGGTAAGAAACGGTGCTGAACGTAGATGTATACTCTTGAACCAAAAAATTCCCAGCCAAGTCTTTGATTTCATTATTTACTTTGATGGTATAAGTCAGATTAGCCTCCAAATTGGCGGAAGGATAAAATACGATTGTATTGGAAAAACGACTAAAAGAACCAGACACTGTTTCCAACAAAGAGTTTTTTATGGAAATAGAATTTTTCGTAATACTTAGTGGATATAGAACCTCTGAGAAAATCAGAATAATTCCTCTCTGAGTCGTTGGAATATCGGTAGAAGCATTCGTCGGAAATATGGCAGAAACCGTGGGAGGCGTAGTATCTGTTCCTCCTCCGGTAGTAAACGTTGAAGTAAAGTCAGAGCTCATTGAATTTCCCGCAGAGTCCTGAACTGCTTTTTTCACATTTAGTATGTAACTAGTAGATGCGGCTAACGTTCTACTCGGCTTAACAGAAATAATATTTCCCGCATAACTGAGAGTAACCGCAAGTTTTTCCGTGCCTTCATAGAGTTCTAGATTCTCGCTAGTAAGTGTGGAGGGTTCCATATTCTCGGAAAACTCTATCGCTATTTCAGTATTGGTTCCCACTGAGCGTGCACCTTTTAGCGGTGAAACAGACGCGACGAGTGGAAGAGTTAAATCAGACTGACTGCCCGTTTCAAAACTAAAGCTAAAATCAGTCTCCATCGAATTCGAAGCCGAATCTACAATTCCATTCTTGTAAATTGTAGCCGTTAGTTTTACATCTTTGGGAAACAAAGAATCAGGAGTGAACTTAATTGTATTTTTCTCAACACTCACCTTACCCAAAATTTTATTTCTGCCTGAGTAAATTTCCAAAGCAGAATCATTATTTAGCTTTATCTCTTTATTGAAAATCGCATATACTTTCCGATTGATTGAGAACTTTTCTTCCCCCACTATTGCGTTAGTCGCAATCACTGACGGTGGAGTCGTCGACTTCTTAGGAAGCAAAAAAGGAAGCAGTCGATACAGTGCTCCGCCTATCGTTCTACTATCCATATTGTCGATAGGCGAAATCATGCACTGCGCGAGAAATAATACTAAAACAAGGATTCTTTGGGTTTTCATATAGTGCTACCACCTAAATTGAATAGAAAAATAAGCATCTACTGGAATAGAACTTCCTGGCATTTCAGGAAGTCGTCTCGCAGGAAATATAGAAAATCCAACTATCATATTTCCCTGCTTTTCTTTTCGAATCGACCTTACTTCATAGTAGGTGTGAATTAGGTTAAGCAAATATATACCCACAGCGCCTGCTATATATTGGTTTCGAATTCTCGCTTTCTCCTCAAAATCCGAATAGGAATTTGTCTCCCGTAAATAGTTGAAAAGAAAGTATTCGGCACTTTTAGACGTAACTAAGTCTCGATTGTAAAAATATGCAAATTGTTTTCCTTCCGAGACAATGTCCTTGTATCGACTGTGTGCATTTTCCGCCACTACTTCCTGAGCAATCGATGCTCCCGTTAGAAGTAAAAAAGTAGAAGCATAAAAAATTCCCAATTTAGGATTGCCTAACGTCGATTGCCCCCAACCAGGAAATAGAAAACTATTGGTCATAGCACTTCTACTTTTCTCCCTAAGAGCTTGGATTTTTTCTTCTTCTTCAATCTCCGAAATTAAAATCTTCGCACTTTCGTATTCGACATCTTCAATTGTCTTAGAAGCAATAGGCTCTGAACGTGAAGGAGCCACATAATTAGGATAAGTTTCCCTTACCTTCTTCAAGAATTTTTTCAGAACTGCATCATCTTTTACATCTTGAATAATAATCTTTCCCACAAGATCTTTTCGAATTTGTTTTTTGCCCGTTTCCGACATCATGTAAATATAGTTACCGTCTTGCGATGACACAATTCCATACACAACTTTCAAATCTTTGAAAATAATTGTATGAGCGGATAATTCAATTATTCCACATAAAAAGAAAATAAGTTTTTTCAAATCTTTACCTTCTTAGATTAGTTATAGTCTAATTCCATTACCTGAGATGCATTAAATTGCTTGGTTTCGAAAGGTGTTTCGACAATATAAGTTTCCCCCTTTTGCTCGATGATTCCTTTGATTTCTTCTCCAGTAGTCAAAGTAATAGTCCCTTTCTTTTTCTGTAAAACTTTTGCCATTTGATTTAATAGTTCTGGAATTTTTTGTTCAATCCTTTGCGTAACTGCTTTTTGCAAAGTAGGTTCGTCGATAAATGAGGTCTGTGGCAAAGGACTTAATTCTTGAAATTCATTTTCGAGAGAAGTGATTTCTTCTGGTTTCAAAACAATTACGAATTTGTTTTTGATTTCTTGAAAAAGCGATAGAACATTTTCTTCTGTATCGAGTGGAGCGGATTCGATTTTTTCGATTAAAGACTTGTTAATAGGAATTGCATTTCCTTTTTCTAAAACGATTTCTGCTTTGTCGCTAAACTTTGCGAGCTTGTCCGCAATTTCTTGTTTCGAAAAAACAGATTTTGGAAAGCTAACAACGGTTTTCCCCTCAGTGACTGAAATTTTGGAGTCGCCCTCTTTTTCTACTTCTACAACAAAATGAGTTCCTCGCACACCGACAATGGCAGTGGGAGTTAGCGTTTCAAATGATTCACTGTCTTTGATGGGTCTAGGCACGTTGGCAAAAAACTTTCCTTCTGTAAGGTGAATTTTCCACTCCCTTTTAGAATTTGGTCTTACAAGATGTTCTAACTTGAACTTTGCTCTTCCCTTGATTCTAAAAACGAATTCTTCTTTGCCGACTTGCAAATCACAGATAGATTTTGGTTCGAAAATCAATTCCTCATTTGCTTTCAAAATACTATTCGTTTTAAATTCTTTAGGTCCAATTTGGATTTTGTCCATTGCAAAAAGTGCCACTGCGTATGTAATATCCTGTTGACTTTGTTCCGCTTTCTTACAATAGAAAGAAAAAAGAATTACTATGATTGCTAAAATATATTTCAAATTTATCTCCTGAATTCTTAAATTTTTTCGGGAATTTCATTTTTAAAGACAAAAAGCAAAGTGCTTAAGTATTCATTTCATCTGATTCGATTATTTGAAAGCCAGTCTTTCGTGACTTAGCGTGGTCTAACATGGATTTGGCGACGAGGCTGCCTTGGATTGGTTTGTATTTCTTTAATCCACTTACGAATAGAAAAGAGAACATATTAGAAATGGCGGCACCTATTACTTCTCCAGTTCGAACTTCTTTTCGTTCTCCGAGTAGAAGAGAAGGACGGAAAATGAGTAAAGAAGAAAATCCAATCTTTTGTAATGCTTCTTCCATATCTCCTTTCACTCGATTGTAGAAGATACCAGATTTGCTATTAGCCCCCATGGCACTTACGACAGAGAAAGCGGGTGTGCCTTGTGACTTTGCGATGCGTGCGGATTCGATTACATAGGTATAATCAACTTTTAAAAATGCTTCTTGTGAGCCAGCAGTCTTAATGGTAGTGCCAAGGCAACAAAACACTTGGTCTACTTTGAAATGCTCTGCATAAGAATCTAATTTATCAAAGTCTACAATTACTTGTTTTAACTTTGGATTTTTTAGATTTAATTCTTTGCGGACAAATATTGTTACCCCCTGAATAGATGAATCTTCCAGAAGCAACTGTAAGAGACTAGAGCCAATTAGCCCTGATGAACCAAGAACTAAAACTATGATGCGCGTATCCCTGATATATCCTTTGACACCTTCTTGAAATCAGCTATGGCAGCTTTGATTCCAGGTGGTGGCGGCTTTATCGACTCTGCAAGCTTAATCGCATTGTCAATTGTATCTAGAATGAGTTTTTTTTCAGTGTAGAATCGACTTGTCGGCATTGTTTTCATTTCTTTCTTATACTTTGTAACTCTATCGTCAATCATCTTGGTTATTTGATTTAAAATTTGAATTTGTTCAGACTGTGGTGTTGGCATTATCTTTCTTCTCTCCAGAAATGCTTAGCTAACATTAACTAAGGTGAGAAGGATTATAATACTCCTCTTTTAATTTCAACCAAAATTCTTCTTTAAACGAAATTTGTTTGTTGGTTAAGAGGATTAGTAGATTTTGAGCTAAGAATTCCTTTTCGGGGAATCCTGTGAAAAGCCATTCGAGTAAGTCCATTGCAACGTCGAGTCTAGCAATCGTATCTGGAATTTTAGAAGTAATCAGTTTTTCGAACTCAGCGTAGAGTTTTTCCGGCTGACTGTTTTCTATGTATTTCCTGAATTGACTCGGATAGATATTCATCAGCACTATCTTGTCTCCTTTAGGAGTGCAAGTATAATGCTGTAGATCACCGACTAGACGAGAATGAATGGCGCGATTTAATTTGTCAATATCCCCACCGCTTGCTTTCCACACATCTGCAATTAATGCTCCAAAGAAATGGTCTTCGAGCGGTTTGAATGGGTATAATGCCAATGGATCGGACTACTTTTTGGTTGGGACGATTGCTTCTTTACAAGCTTTGAAGAGAGAAAATTTTACAACAGTTTTTGCAGGGATTTCGATTTCTTGACCAGTTGCTGGATTTCTTCCTTTTCTTTTCTTTGTCTTTTTTAGGATTAATTTACCAACGCCTGGAATGATGAATGCTCCATTCTTTTTGGTTTCTTTGTAAGCTAGATCAACGAATGAATCTAAGAAAGCATTTACATCTTTTTTAGAAATTTCTAAACTCTGCGAGAGTTCCTGAATGATCTGGGATTTTTTTATCGGTGTTGCTTTAGCAGTTGCAGCCATATTCTTTTGTCCTCATAAACTATTGTATTGAGACTTTATTAATCTCTGTTTTGCTAATACAATCGGCTAGTGAATGAAAACTTTGATAAATTATTTAAAAAAGCCTTATTTTTTTGGTTTTTTTAGCATTTCGTCTGTTTTTAACCAATAAAAACAAGGACGAAATGATTCTTGTGAGGAAATATTCAATAAATACCGAACTAATTTGAAAGCTTGTGTTGCATTTCTGCCGTCACAGTTTTTCGAATACTGGCAAATAGCTGTTTGATTTCTTCTATCGATACAACTCGATTTGGTTTGTAAGTGCAAAAAGAAGTCTTTGAATAATTGTCTTTATGCGTTAGTTGAAATCCTGCTTCGTCCATAATTTGTTTTACCGAGTTGTCTGTCTCGGAACTTGTAATCACTGTAATGGAATCAAGTTCACTTTTCTTATGGTCAATATGAAAGTAACAAACCACTTCGTCTTTGTCTAAGCGATCAATTTCTTCTCGGATTTCATCGAAGGAAGTCTCAACTCTTTCACCTTTTGGATTTTTGTAATTAATAAGGATTCGTTTGAAGTAATGGATTTTTCGACCTGTCTCATCGTATTCGACACCGTTGATGATTTGTCTTTCATCCGCAATTTCTTTCATCATAAATTCGCCACGACCGCGTGGGTTCTCCCAATCAAATGCCTCGGAGGTAATATCTCCTTTTTTTGCATTCTCTTCAATCTGTGCTAATGTATAGGCTTTTCCGGGCTCCATTTCATGTTTGAAGGAAATCTTAAAATAAGGATTTGGAGCAAGGTTGTTTAATTCCAGAGCGATTTCAGCGTAAGGACCGTAGCCATGCTCGATAATGTTTTGAATTGCCTCTGTGACGATGATACGGATTCCATCTGGGTCAAGACCTAGAATGGGAGCATATTTTCTGATTTGATTTTTGATTTCGAATAAGGAGCCTTGCTTTTCGTTGATTCCGGCTGTTAATTCTTTGGCTTTAATTTCTTCTCGATTTAAAACGACTGAATAATTGAGTTTGGCGATGGTGTGTTGTAAATAAAGGGAGTTTTGGACTGCAAGTAACTCATCTTTTAGGTTGGTATTTTCAAATTCTAATTTGCTAAGTTTTTTCTTAAGGTCTTCTATATTTTCATTTGCTACTGTTTCCATTAAAAACCCCTCTTTTCTGTTAAATGCGATTAAAAAATATTTTACAATATTATTATTGGCAAAACTCAGCCGATTCTAACACATAATTATTATGAATCAAGCATTAATTGTCATGAAAAAAACTAAATACGAATTGGATATAAACACTTATCAAAATTTAGATTTTTACAAGAAAATTTGCCTGATTCAAAATGATAGTTATGATAAAATTTACAACTCTCATTTAAGGCAATTGGAAAGTAGAGAAATTTTAAAACAAGAAGTTTTCCCAGAAGGGAAATTTATTTTTAGAGATGAATTGGATACACTCGATTTGACTCAGTATGGATGCATTGTAGCTCTTGGAGGGGACAATCATTTTACTTACGTTGCGCACCATTGCAAACACAATAAAATCATCGGATGCAATTCAGATGTTCAGACATCTTTTGGTGCCCTACTTTCTTTTAATCCAATTTCAATGAAAGAAACAGTCAGCAGAAATTGGGAAAATACGAAGGTAGAAGAATGGTCTCTAATCTCGGTCGAGATTGAATATCCAGATGGAAGAAAAATTAATACCGTCAATGCAGTGAGTGAAATTTCCATTCGAAATGCAAATCCAGATATGACAAGTCGATACATAGTTTTACACGAAGACAAAAAAGAAGAACAAAAAAGTTCCGGCTTACTCTTATATACCGGTGCCGGGTCAACCGGTTGGTATGCCTCCTGTAAGAATGAAGAAGATGGACAAGGCAGCTTTTCAAAGTCGGCTTATTTCTTTAGAGTATATGCAAGAGAGCTAAGTCGCAAAGCCAGAAAGCATTTTAAACTAATCGACTTCACAGTTGCAGAAAAATGTCAGATTATCTCTGAAATGAACGGTGGCATTTCTATCGATGCGTTACCCGAAAGAATCTATCCATTCCCAGCAGGCAGCATCGCAACCATTCATCTATCAAAAGAAAAACTAAAAGTAATAACTTATAATAAGGATGCACAATGACCTGTGGTAGCAAACCCGCCGTTAGGCGCACGCATCCAGTCCAGCACGGATTCGTGCTGGTGCATTCGCAAGGAGAAAACAATGACACAAGAAGAATTATTTGAACGAGCAAAGAAAGTAGCTCCAGGAGGAGTCCATTCTCCTGTGAGATCATTTAGAAGCGTAGGTGGAAATCCTGTATTTTTTAAAAGAGCAGAAGGTGCTTACCTTTATGATACGGATAACAAGGAGTATGTGGACTTTTGTCTAAGCTTCGGTCCCTTAATCCTCGGACATAGAGATCCCGAAATCGAAGAAGTAGTCAGAGAAACAATCGGACTTGCTTGGACATTCGGAGCTTGCGAGCCTTATTCGCTTGAGCTTGCTGAGTTTATCGTAAATGAAATTCCCTGGGTAGAAAAAATTCGTTTCGTTTCTTCCGGAACAGAAGCAGTGATGTCAGCACTTCGGGTTGCAAGAGCGGCTACAGGCAGAGATAAGATTTTAAAGTTTGATGGATGCTACCACGGTCACTCAGATGCCCTACTCGTAAAATCAGGCTCAGGACTTGCCGGTGAAGCAAGCTCAGACTCTGCGGGTATCGGAAAACACCAACTACAGGATACGCTTGTTTTGCCGCTCAACGATGAAGTCGCTGTAGAGAAATTATTCGCAGAGCATGGCAAATCTATTTCCTGTCTTATCATAGAGCCTCTGCCGGCTAATTACGGTTTACTCATACAAAGAAAAGAATACATCGAAAAAATCTGTAAGATTGCCAAGTCTCACGGCACACTTGTATTATTCGATGAAGTGATTTCTGGATTTAGAGTTGGGATGAAAGGAATGGGCGAATACTTTGACTTCAAACCCGACTTAGTAACTTACGGAAAAATCATCGGTGGAGGATTTCCCGTTGGAGCTTATGCAGGCAGCAAAGAACTAATGGACTTAGTCGCGCCAGCAGGACCTGTCTACCAAGCAGGAACGTTAAGCGGCAACCCAATCGGTATGAGAGCAGGACTTGCTGTTCTAAAAAAGATGAAGCGAGACAACCTCTACGAAAGCCTCACCGCACGAACCAAAAAATTTACCGATGAACTAAAATCTATCCTAAACGAAAAAGGAAATGCAAATTGGGATATATCCACATTTACCTCAATATTTTGGGCTCATCAAAAGACAGAGTCCCCTATTCGAACGATAGACGAAATTCCTTCCGGTCACAAAGAAGGCTTTGCCAAACTATTCCATTCTCTTTTAAAAGAAGGAGTCTATTTGGCTCCTTCTGGTTACGAAGTAGGATTTTTCTCTCACGCGCATAATGATGATATTACTACAAAGGTGTTAGAGAAAGTTAGGCTGGCAATGTCATATAAATAAGAGGTCACGCAAAGACGCTAAGAAAACATCTCTCACAGAGAGCACAGAGTTCCCAGAGAGTATTGATTCTATTGACTCTTTTCTTAGTGCTCTGTGAGAAAATCTTGTTTTACAAAACCCCTCATACTCAAAGCCTTTATATTTCTTTTAATTCTAAAGTTTTCAAAATGGAATCTATGAGAAATTTTTTATTGGCTTTAAATTCTTTAAAGAGTTTTTCTTGTTTTGCATTTAGCTTTGTATCATACTTCGCTTCTACTAAAATTTTATCCTGTGTAAAAAAATCTAACTCAACTTCCTCACTGAGCAGGTAATACAGTTTCTTTTTTTTTCGGAGAAGTAAATATACATAATTCTCAAAATAACTGCCCATGTCCCTGTCCCCATGAAATAAAAATTTTATTCCTAAATCACAGGAATAGATTTTTTTAGGAGTCAAAATTTTTTCATTAGTCTTGCCCCATCTGCTGACTAGATGAATTAAATAAGTATCTTCAAAGTATGCCAGATAACGTTTCGAAGTATCAGGAGAAATTTTTAAAATATTGGCTATTTTATTAATGCTGACTTGCTTACCACTTCTCTCCATTAGAAGTAAAAAATAATCTCTTAACAGATCGCCATTTTTTAGTCCATGAAAAGCTGTAATGTCTTTCTGAATAATATCATCCAAGAGCCCCATAAGATACTGTCTTTCTGGAAATAAAATATTCTCCGGTAGCCCGCCAATTTTTATATAATCTTTGAAGTAAGAATCTAGAAGTGCGGAGTCTCTTTTTTTTACAGTAATGTTTTTAAAATCTAGATACTCAAAAAAGTCCAGAGGTTGAATTTCAACGATAGTCGCTCTACCAGTGAGATAAGCCTTCTTATCTCTAAGTAAAGAACTCGAAGAAGAGGTTGCCACTATCTTAGCATTTTCTTTATCAAATAAATTCTTCAATTGAATATCGTAGTCGTTCTTGTATGCAACCTCATCAAAAAAAAGATAAACTTTTTCATCTGCTTTTACTTTCTGAATTTTGCGATAGAGTGCAACTATTTCATGGATTGTGCTATTCTTGAAAACATAATCATCCATACTGATATAGAAAATATTTTTAGGTTTAATTCCTTTTTCCAGAAGATGCTGAATGCTAAGTTTCATTAGGCTAGTCTTGCCTACTCTTCGCAGACCAGTCAAAAGCAGGATTCTTTTTCAGAGAGTAATGTCTCTATATCCTCAAAGAAACTTAAAGATAGTTCTCTCTGACTCAGTATCTAGAATTCAGGGGAATTCTTTTTTTCTTAAGCAACACTCCCCTTTACATCTTCCAAATACAAATAGGTTGCGAGAAGACCGTTGGTGTTGCGGATAAGACTGAATACCTCCGAGAGTGTGCAGACATGAGTGATGATGACTTCATTTTCATCGGCTGCACCTGCGGACTTATCACGGTAAGTATCAATCTCTTCGCGGGAAAGGGGAATTTCACAGGCAAAGAAATATCCCGCTTCATCGAGTAGACCGGCAGAGCTATAAAGAGGCTCAGCGTGAAGCAAACGGAGATTATCCCTTGTAATTTTTAGTCCGGTTTCTTCTTCTACTTCTTTGACTGCAACTTTCCAGGGGTCAGGCTCGCTATCGCACATACCGGCTGGGTGTTCGTAGAATATATCGCCGTTAGCCACACGTCTTTGCTTGACTAATAAAAAGTATTTGTTGCCAGTTTCTTTTTCGATGAGGCAAGTCACTACCGCTACAAAATGTCCACGAATTAAAACAACGGGTAGTAGTTTGTGATTGTCAGGATCAACTGCATCGATATGCACCAGAGTAAAAAGCATTTCCCCGTTGGGTTTGTTTACTGTATGTAATTCTTTAACGGAGTTGATTTTGATTTTGTGCTTTAGTAGCACATCTCGCCAGGATTTAAATTTAAATGAGTCTTCGAACTTTTCCATTCTAATAAAAAATTCTATTGCTATGGAATTGTCAAAGAGAATTTATCAGCGTTTTGAATTAATATTTCTCAAATCGTTTTTTCATTTCAGAAAGTTTCGCATTGGCACTGTCTAAATACAATGCATTGTCCAATATCTTTTTGGCTCTCGCATACATTTTTAACTCAATGTAAATTTCAATCAGTAGAATCAGGTTATTTAGATTCATAGGCTCTCTTAATTTCAATCTTTCTGAATAGTCTGCGGCTAATTCGAGTTGGCTACTTAGCTTAACACTCTTCGCAGCCGCTAACAAGAACATGGATTCACCTGGATATACATTTAATAGCGTAGAATAAGCCTCTGCAGCTCTTTGAAAGTCTCCTTGTTTATACAGAATATTTGCCTTTAGCCGCAGATATGTTTTCCCCGTATAGGAATCTTCCATTTTTTCTAACTCTTTCCATGCTTCTTGGAATTCTTCTTGGTTGTAATGATTTAACGCTAATTTTAATGGAGAATATTCGTATTCTTCTTCGGTCGGTGAATATCCATTATATTCAATTCGCATTAGACTAAAATCATCTGTCAGTTCTCCCTTGCTTTCGGTAATGGAATAGATTTGCGCCAAATCAGCATCTGCCTCTTCGACAGTTTTCAAAAAAAGATTTTCGTCTTCATTGATAATTCGGTTTCCCTCATTATCTATTCCGATTTTTAAATCATCTTTTCCATCTGAACCCATTAGAATAATATCACCTTTGTGCAATTGAAAAGTTTTAATTCTAAAATCTCCGAATCGATCAGGAAAGAGCATCCCAATTTTATGAATGTTCAATTCTTCTTCTAGGAAGGATGCTTTTTTATCTCGATAGAGAGCACAAAAAGGATGCTCGGCATTTATATAATAAATAAATCCGCGCTCGTTGTCTACAAGTCCAAGGATAACAGAAGCCATCATTGAACCGTCAAAGGATTCAAATATACTTTGCAACTCTTGATAGGATTGCTTTAACCATCTCTCCGGAAAAATATTTTCTTCGCCAGAAAGAATTTTGTTTCTAGACAGAATGGATTTGAAGACGACGCCTAACGCAAGTGCCCCGCCTGCTCCCTGAATGGATTTCCCCATTGCATCTCCATTTAGAAATGCTGTAAATATTTTTCCTTTTAGATTAATTGTTTCGGAAATGCAAATGTCTCCACCAATTTCGTGAATTTTCTTTTTGAATTCAAATTCCTTTTTTTGCTTTGTAAAACTTTGTATCTGAACGGAACTGTCTCCATTAACGTTAGACGCGAGAGGCTCAATGATGAGTGTAGTAAGAAAATAATCTCCGTCCTGTTGGACTTTTAGTTTTTCGATTTCATTTTTTGAAAGTAAAAGGTCTCTTGTTCTCTCTTCTACTTTTTCTTCTAGATGATTGGAATAGTCGTCTAATTTCTGTTTGCCGTCTTTAATCGAAGCAACCATTTTGTTAAACGATGTCGTCAAAAAACCAATTTCGTCATGGACTCCAACTGTAACTTCGACATCTAAATGTCCGCGCTCTACTTTTCTCAAACCAAATAAAAGTCGCTCTAGTGGCATTACCAAGGCTCTGGAAAGAAAAATAGGAGTGCCCAGAAATATTAAGCCAAGCGCAAAGAATAATAGATAAACAAACACTCTTGCTTCTCTGTCCATGTATTCACGATAAAAATGATAGCTAAACCCGATTTCTGATAGAATTAGATTCTTTTCATCAAATCGAATAAATGCAATATAATGTTGCTTTGATTTTAAATCTTCTCGCATCAGTTTTTGTGCATCGACTGGATACGGCTTTACAAATTGTAAGACTCCCTCCTTAAATAGATACTCGTCTTTATTCGCATTGGCTTGAGAATAATTAAGAATAGCCTCTTTGAATGGAATAAATTCGGGATTCAGCTTTTCTAAGAATTTTGGAAGCTGCTCTTTTATCTTTTTGACTGGGATGAGTTTTAAGTCATTGTGAATTTTGAAAAGCTTTTTCCTTTCTTCTTCTAAGACAATCGAGAGGTTACTATTTGTTAGTTCATCAGAATTTCTTTTCAAAAGATACTGATGAAAGGGAAGTAGAAAAGATTTTTCATAGGCATTGTTAGAGTTGAAAAATAAATCCCAATACTGGCTGAGTTCTCCCTTATCAGCAGGCATTGTCTTTAATTTTTTTAAATACAAAGCTTTCATTAAGTCCACTTTGTGGAATTCGTTTAGTGAGTTTTTTTCATCTGTATTAAAAAATTGAAAATCTTCTTTGTCTAGATGATAGGACACAACATACTTTAAATCTTTTACAGCTTCTGGCTTGAGTAGCGCAAGTTCCATATCCTGTGTCTTCAAAGTATGATAGGAATTTTCACGCTCTCTCAATGCAAAGTAAGCTAAAAAATTATATACAATGATAAATACTAAGAAGCAAACAGCGAGTATCTTCGCCATAAAAGTAGTTCGATCTGGAGTTCGGTTGATAAAGGCAACGATTAAAATAAATACACCTGTGTTAGTCGAAAGACTGACTGTGACTAGATACACTCCTCTTGTTACAACTCCTAATTTTGAAAGTATATTTGCGATTCCAGGAATTAAAATAGCAACGAATATTCCTAGGAATATTAGAGACTGGTAATATCTATCTTTTCCTTCTAAAGAAAATATTCTCCAAATTCCTAAAATTATAGTCAATACGATAAAGGAAAATGTAACTAGACTGTAGATTTTTAAAAAATCAAAGATGTCGTATTCAAAACTTTCTCCATCAAAATCAAAAATCATATTTTGGTTGTAGGATAGATAGAATAAACGAAAAATCAAAAAGGCTGCGATTATGATTTGGAAAATTAGTAAAAACTTTGCGAGCTTAGGTTTTTCCAATCTTGGAAAATGCAAAATAAATTGTGAATAAGAAAGAAAATGAAATGGTATAGCAAAGAGTGTCATCATCCTTGCAATCGGATTCTCTGCATAATACCCCTGCGTTAGAACATATCCAAGTCCAACAAACATTCCAGAAAAAGTGCAAAGGAAAAGATACTTAGTTGCCTGTGATTTGTTCGGAATCAAAAATAAAAATAGAGAGCTTGCTAAAAATAAAAAGAAATTTTCTAGCGTAGAAATGGAAGGGTAATTAAAATAGAAAGGACTGAATAGACTCATAGATTTAATACTCCAAAATAATTTCTACCGGATAATGATCACTTACCCGCTTTTCAGGCAAATCCGGATTAGTCGAGATGGGACGAATTATATTTACATTCCGTCCTACCGTTGTTTTATCTGATATAATTCTGTCATAGGCACAATTTGTCTTTGCAACGGTTGTATCCATTCCTCTATTGACATACCATTTAGCCTCTTTAAATACAGTGCGAGAAACTTGTCCTCTATATTTTGGAAAGTAGTTGCAATCTGCGTTCATGTCTCCGAGGACTACCCATTTAGGGTAAACGTCAATTAGCCCCGATTCAATGCAGGAAAGTTCAGGAACAATTGCTCTCTTCTTTGCTTTGATATGAGTAGTTACAAAGTAAATAGGAGTCTCTTTGAATTTAATGATGTAAGGACTACGGCTAATACAATCCTGTTCAATATAAGCCTCTGATTCAAAGGTCAGTTTTACTGGATTATACAAGACAAGAAATCGTTCCGAATTACCGGAAGTATCCCCTACATTTTTAGAGACCTTCCATTTATAGCCAGATTGCAAAGAATTTACAAATGCATTAATATCGTCCTTCGAAACACTCGCTGAAGTAGAAACTTCTTGAATGAAAATAAGATCATACCCTTTTAAAATACGACTGAATTCTACTTGAATTAAAGTATACATTTCTTCCGATTTATTCGAAGAACATTTCTCTCCGAGCATTTTACAGGATCCCAGGTTCTGAATATTCCAGGTCAAAACTCGCACTTCGCCAGCAAAAACGGAGAAGGAAAATAAAATTATGAGAATAAATAATCTATACATGAGTTTCACAAGCGCAAAATATTACTTTGCCGCTTTTAATTCCTTTTCGATTATGGAGTCAAAGAAATCAAAGCCACGAGCGCCTACTATTAATTTTCCGTTAATGATAAAAGTTGGAGTTCCTTTGATTCCCATTTTCTTGCCTTCTTTTAAGTCTTCTTGAATTTCGGAAATGATTTGCTTTTGTAATTCTGGGTCTTTCATGCATGCTTTCCATCTTTTTTCGTCGATTCCATTGTCCTGGATAAAAGAAACTAAATTATCCTTTTGCAGACTTTTGTAGTTATCAAAAAGAGTTTTGAAATGCGACCAATATTTTTCGGGTTGAACTTCCAATACACAATTGGCTGAGATATGAGCCTGAAAGGCATCTTCATGAATTTCTTGTAAGGGGAAGTCTTTGAAAACCCAAAAGATTTTCTTTCCGTATTTTTCTCGAAGGGCAATAGAATCAGCTTGCGATTTGGAGCAATAATGGCATTCGAAATCGGAAAATTCAAACACTGTGATTTTTGCAAATTGATTTCCAATCGTCGGCTCTTCATCAAAAGGAATTTTCTTCCAATCTACTTTTTTAAATTCTAATTCTTTCATCTCTACTTTTAAATTTACTTCTTGGACAATCTTATACCAGACCAATCGATCTAGAATTTTTTTTCTCTCTCGACTGATTGCCTCTACTCCAAGATTTTCCATTCCGGCTGGTTTGTATTTATTATAATAGGGTTGCAATTCTTCATCTGAAATATCACTCGCTAATTTAGCGTGGTATTCTTTTGCATTCGTCTCCCCTCTTGACTTGGCGTGATCGTCTAACATCTTGTAATCCTCTTTCGATTGAAGGACTTGTGTGATTTGCGCTTCCGTTGGAAGAAAAATATTTTTAGTCTCTACTTGAGGCTTTGCTACTTCTCGACAGCTAGATAAAAAAAGGAAGAAAGCTGCGACTAGAATAATGCAGCCCGAGTAGAGGTTAATTGAAAATTTCTTTGAATTGATAGATATTTGTTTCATTTCTTCTCTTGTGAAATTATTTTTTTAAGAGTTGGAATCATTGATTCGGCAAATAAAGAGTTGCCGTAACTGGTTAGACGCACTCTGTCCCACCATAAAAACCCTTCCTCATACTTGGATGCCATTTCGCTGTGCATATCGATTAGGGAATGTTCTCTTTTTTTGCGAATTCTTTCATTGCATGGTGATAGGGTTTTACTATTTCAAATTGAATTTCAACAGGTTCTACTGATAGAATTGTAGTCACTTTGTTCTTTCTATTCAGTTCCATCATTGCTTTCAGATTTTCCATGTATTTATCGGGACCTATTCCAAAAAAAGCATCATTATGTGATAAATTAATAACTGTAATATCCGGTCTAATTTTATCAAAATTTTCTTTATAAAAATCAAGCGCAGATTCAGAGGAAAATCCGGATATGCCCCCATTTATACATTCTATATTCAACTTGGCAGTTTGAAGTGCCTTCTCTATCCTTTGGATAAAGGTATCTTCTTCTCTATAGACTCCCGCTCCCCAAGTTTGAGAAGAACCAACAAACCAGATTCTAGCCTTGTTTTTATTGCTCGAATACTGCGTTACGATTTCCTTCTTAACTTCTTCTGTTGAAGGAATCACTGGATAATCAGGATAAACCGTTGAAGTTATAGAATGTAGTTTTGAAATATGAGAATACATAGCTATAAATAAAAACAAAGCGAAGAGGAGTAAATTAAAATTCAAATATAAAGTATATTTTAACACGGGAAGGATATCTGCTTTGAACTTAATTTTTAAAATCTTATACGTTAGAGTTAAATAAACTAAAAGAAATACGACTGCATAGGCAGAAAATTTATAGACTAGATTCCAATTTAAAAACGTTTCTTTTATCTCGCTTCCATCTCTTTGTTTGATTGTTAAATCATCAACATCTGATCTTATATCGGCTAAGCCACCGCGAAAGCCAATATACATTGTCTTTATTGTAGGCTCTTGGAAAGTAAAAATTTCTTTCCCATCCACTGAGATTACAAAAGATTCAGATAGGAATTTAATTCTAAAAATGTGTAAATTTGTATCTGATTTAAAATCGTTGAATTGGTATTTATCAATAAATTTATGATTTGCAGCGTGAAAAAAAATCGACGGGTAGAATGCGTTATTACTAATGCGAATACCGGAAGATTTATTAATATCTTTGCTAGAATTAAAAAAGAACACAAAATACTGCTTATCCTCCATTCGATATTTAAAACTAATTTCCTCGGGGCTCAATTCTTTGTTGAATACAAGTTCATGATACCCTTGCCATTTAGATAAATTCAATCTAAACTTAGAAAGAGCGGGCATTGTATTCATAAAAGAGGCAGCGCCTGCCACTGCTCGCGAAACTCGTGTTTTCTTATTTATCCAGTTCCCAGAATTATGAAGAGTATTCTTGTAAATGACTGCTGACATAACACAAAGAGAACTAGAAATAATTCCTGTTATCCCTATGGCATAGATTAAAAATTTCTTTTTCATAGTAGGCTTAATATTCCATTCCAATAATTAATCTTACAACTAGCCCAAAATTGATTTAGAAATCAATGCAATTTTTTGCGATCAAGAACTCTATTCATAAATTCAAATAATGCTTAATGATAATTCAATAACTACGGGTTACCATAATTATGCGTTCGCAAAATATTTTTAAGAGGCTCCAACATTTCATTGGCAAATAGAACATTCCCGAAACTGGTAAAATGAATTCTGTCCCACCAGAGAAATCCATCATCATAACGAGGAAGCATTTTTGTATGCATGTCAATCATGGGAATATTTAATTCCTTTGCTAGATTTCGCATTGCCTCCTGGTTTTTATTGGGCGTGAGAAATTCTATTTCGACAGGCTCTATCGAAAAAATGGTAAGCACTTTATGCTCTGTATTAAATCTAACAAATTCTCTGAGATTCTCAATGAATTTTTCTGTATTGTCATCGTTATGAGAAAAATTGATTAGAGCTATATCTGGCTTGATTGAATTAAAATGCTCTTTATAGATCGGCAAATAATCAGTTGTCTTAGTTCCAGCTATGCCACCATTGATAAAATCTAAATTGAAAGTTTTCTTAATTTCTTTTTCGAGAAGAGAAACAAAAGTATCCTCATCCTTGTAAACACCTGCCCCCCAAGTCTGAGAAGAGCCTACAAACCAGATGCGGGGCTTATTCTTATTATTCGCATTTGGAATCAGGAATTTATTAATGGTATCATGCGTTGAAGGCATAACGACGTAACCCTCATATACTTTTGTCCATGTAAAATACATTCTGGAAACACGGGTATACATAGCGTAGGCGAGAAAGATGGATATTAGAAGTATGTTGAAGTTTAAGTAAAAAATTGATTTTAAAGTATAGATTGCCTTTGATTCAATTTCCAAACTGTCTGTTGTAAGTGTATTTTTTTTAACATAGCTTTTATACATTGCCTGAATAACTAAATAGCCCAATCCCAAATATAAAAAAGAAAAAAGAAGGCTAAGCATTGTTAGCTTCGGAACAATTTTCCAGTTAAGAAAACTGTCTTCGAGTTTACTTCCGTCTTTTTGAATAATGATTAAATCATCCACATCAGATCTTAAATCTGTAAATCCTGCTTTAAACCCAATAAAACTTTTAGGAAGCGCTGACTCTTCGAAGGTAAAAATTTCTTTATCATCGATAAAAACAGTCATTTTATCAGCAACGAATTTGATTTTAAACTTATGCGGCTTTGTATCCGATGTGAAATTTGAAATCAAATGACGATCTATAAATTTATCTTTTTCCGTGTGAAAAAAAATTGAAGGATACAATTTATTGTTACTGATTCGAATGCCTGAAAGTTTATTTCCATCAAAATCGGAATTGAATAGAAAAGAAAAATATTGTCCGTTATCAATTCTATATTGGAAACTAACTTCGCTTGCGTCTATCGCATGAGTAAAAATTAATTTATGATACCCAAGCCATTGGGACAAATTCAATTTGAATTTAAAAAGCGCAGGCATCGTGTTCATATAAGACGCCGATGCAGGAACAGTGCGCGCTAGGTTTGCTTTGCGGCTAACCCAATTTCCTGATTCATGCAGAGTATTGTTGTATATCTCGAGAGAAAAAATGAGCAGAATATTTATTAGAATACAGGAAATAAATACTGCGATAGAAAGGAATTTTTGATTCAAAATCTTTTTCATAAAAGTAAGTTGCCCAGCCAAATTCTTACTACAAGATTAGTTGCAATGCAAAAATCAACGCAAAACTTTATTCTAAGCTAAATTGAGGAAGCTAAAAAAACTATTAAATTACTTACCATTCGAAATAAAATTATTGCTTTTAAGATTCAAATCTACAATATTAATTCAGGCTATTTATTATGAAAAAGAGCATTACGCTATTATTGTTTTTTCTTATCTCAATCAATTTCTGCGAAGATAACTCACAAAGGGAAGATTCCAAAAAGATTCAAGCATTATCCTTATTAGCCGTTCAATCGCAGAATGCACAAAAACAATTGCAAGAATCGAATACTTGTGATTCTAAAGTATACATTTCCGATTATATATATGCAGCAGTAGCAAAATACCAAGATTGTAAGACAGATTCAGAATGCACAACTTACACGGGCGGAAGTCCGACTTGGGGAGAACGATGCTATTCTGGCTGCACTTATAACTGTGGCGGTCCAAGCATCAATTCAAATATGCAAACTGCATTGGCAAAGGATTTGATTAGAATAAATGAAACTTATTGCCAGGGAACTTTCAGACGAGGTGATAATTGTGCAACTGCTGTCTGTTCTGCATCTTGTGTTCATCCCGATTATATAAAAAATAAATGCATTAATCAAAAGTGCTCGATAGAAGTTTTGCCATATCCTAAGTCCCAATAGAACTCGAAAGTGTATTCAATATTCTTTATAAAAGCCTTTTTGTAAAAAATATCTTGCAATTCCAGTTTTCTCTCAAAAAGATAAACTTATGAGTAATACAACTTTTTTTTCTAAGAACAACGCGGGGCTTGAACCGTTTGACATTAGCAATTATCATGGTGTGAACGGAAAAAATTTTTTCGATGAAGATAGACTCTTGCATCACCTGTTAGACAAATATGCAAAAGATTACGAAGCATCTCATAAAGAAGAAATGTTAAAACATATTCGCGGCTACGGAGAATTAGTCGGTGGAGTCTTGAATCGATTGACAGATGCTTGCCACAAAGAAGGAAAATACGGAGAAGTAATTCAATACGATAGAACAGGCAACCGAATCGACAAAGTGGTATATTCAGAAGAGCAAGTTGCATCTAGAAAAATTTCCTACGATTACGGAATTGTAAACTTAGACTTCCATCGAAATTGGAAACATCCTTTTACTACCATTCACAAGCTAACACTCGCTTACCTCGCAAATCAGAATGGAGAAGGAGGCGTCACCTGTCCGCTCGCGATGACAGATGGAATTATACTCGCAATAAAAGCTCTCGGAACCGAAGAGCAAAAAAAGAAATTTCTACCGTTAGTCGCCGGAGAGTATAGTCATTCCCACTTCATGGCGGGGCAATATGTAACCGAGCGAGTGGGAGGATCAAACGTTGGAGCGAATAGAACAACTGCAAAAAAACTGCCCAACGGCAAATGGATATTAAACGGAGAAAAATGGTTTTGTTCTAACCCTGGAGATTTATGGGTAACTACTGCAAAGATCGAAGGCACAAATACAATCGGAATGTTTCTAGTTCCCCGCATCAAAGAGGATGATACGCTTAATGGCTGTTATATCCTACGAAAAAAAGACATCATCGGCTCGCGCGGCAAAATTACAGTGGAGACTGTGTATGAAGATTTAGAAGCAGAAGAATTGGGAAGAGTCAGTCATGGTCTTGCCAATTTAGTAAAGTATGTAATTAAGACTTCCCGCATTCATTTGTCATTAGCCGCAACTGGAATTGGCAGACGTGCCTATATGGAAGCCTACGAATACATCAAAGTCAGAGAGGCTTACGGAAAAAAAGTAATCGAATTCCCATCTATCCAAAAACAACTCGTGGAAATGAAAATTTTACAATCCGCTTGCACACTCGTAGTCTTCAAAAACATTAGCCTACTTGATGGCGAAAGTCCCCTTCTCCAAATTCTGAATCCACTGATGAAATACATTGCGTCGAGTCACGCTACTTGGATTTCGAAACAAGCCATTTTACTGCACGGCGGCAACGGGATATTAGGCGACTTCTCCTGTCTTCCCCGTATTCACAATGATTCTATCATCAACGAGACATGGGAGGGAACGCACCAGGTCATTTCCGAGCATGTAATGAAAGCATTTTCGAGAACAAAAGCGCAAACTGCCTTTTATGCGGAGATTGACAAGAATATCATGGGAGTCGAAAAATATCCTTTCCTAACTTACGCAAGCGAAAGTTTTAAAATTCTAAAAGCAAGACTCCAAACGATTTACAATTCAAACGACGATGCTTATCTAGAAATGAATCGAGTTACCATTTGTGATGCGATTTACAGCCTGTATGCGCTCAGTGAATTTATTTCAGAAGCAATGTCCTTTCAGAAAGAAACTGCGATTTCGCATATGGTAAACGGCTTTGCTGAAATCGCAATCCGCGGCAAAGAAGGCTTATCCGACCAACATGGAATTTTTCAGAGTAGTGAAATTCTCAATTGGATAATAGAATACTAATGAGACAATCGCGTAGTAGACTACTCCTTGGATTTTTATGGCTTACCCTTTCGATTTCGCTTGGGGTTTGGTGGACGGTGATGGGACTCAAGCAAGCCAATCAAGTGGCGGAATTAAAATCGTATCTGGGGGCAAGAGAAGAAAGCCTTGCTACGCTTGAGCGACAGAGTCGAATGATTAAATTAGAAGGTGGATTTTTTATGCTTCTTCTAATTATCGGTGGGTCAACACTGATTTTCCTCTCGCAAAAAGATTTAGAAAGAACACAGATGTTAAAAGATTTTTTTGCTACCCTCACTCATGAGATGAAAACGCCGTTAGCCTCACTCAGACTCCAGGCAGAAAGTCTAGAAGAAGATTTAAAAAACAAAAAAACAAAAGCAATTCTAACCCGTCTAATTGATGATTCCAAGCGATTGGAATTACAAATGGACAAAGCCTTGTATCTCGCTGCACTCACCCGAAAAGAAATTTTATATTTAGAGAAAGTAAGTCTCGCCGAACTACTCGGACAGATTACATCTTATTATCCGTTCACTCAGATAGTGACCATTGAAAATTCTTTTGTCTCTGTTGATATACGCGCCTTCGAAAGTGTGATTAAAAATCTAATCGAAAATGCAAGCAATCACGGCAAGGCTTCTAGAGTTGTTTTTAAAATCGAAAGAATTTCTGCAAATGCAAAAATAACAATTACTGACAATGGGCTTGGATTTACAGGAAATACTAGACAGCTAGGAAAGCTATTTTTTAGACATAGCACTCATAGCGGAAGTGGAATCGGACTTTATCTTGTGAAAAATTTAATTTCTAAAATGAATGGCCATGTTCATTTTCATAACTCTAAAACTGGATTTGAGGTTACTATTGATTTACCGGCGGGGACTCATTCTTGAAATCACCAAAGCTTCTTTTAGTTGAAGACGATACATCACTTGCCACTACTCTCAAAGAAAGACTCAGCAAAGAAGGATATAGTATTTGTTGGGCAAACTCTCTTGCAAAAGCTCGCGCCGAATTAAAGACAACCAATCCAAATTTGATTATTTTAGATGTGGGTCTTCCTGATGGATCAGGCTTTGATTTGGCAAAGGAATTACATGAAAAAAATGCAAATATTCCGTTTCTTTTTTTGACTGCCCTCGCCGGCGCACCCGAAAGACTCAAAGGATTTGAACTCGGAGCAGAGGAATTTATTCCAAAGCCATTTCATCTTAAAGAACTTCTATTGAGAGTCAAACACGTGTTAGACGCTCACAAGCATGTAAGAGATTCTCTCCAAAATAAATTCCTGTTTCACGGGTATGTGATTGATTTTGAAAGCTATCAGATTTTTACTCCGGATCAAAAAAAGATTTCTCTTTCTGCAAGAGACTCGGGACTTCTGCAACTTTTAATCAATGAAAAGCATAGAGTTGTGAGCCGAGATGAAATTTTAGACAAACTCTGGGGGGAAGAAAAATTTCCAACGAACCGAACGATTGACAATTCAATTGTTCGACTCAGACAATCCCTTGGAAAACATGGACTTAGAGCCATCAAATCTATCCGCAGTGTTGGTTACAGATGGACAGGAGAAGAAGGAGAACAGAGTGGCGAATGAACGTTTTACAAATGCGATAAATTATAAGGAACAAAATATTCCACCAATTTGGATGATGAGACAAGCCGGTCGATATCATTCTCACTACCAAAATCTTCGCGCCAAATATTCTTTTATGGAGCTGTGTAAAATTCCAGAAGTTGCCGCAGAGGTAGCTCTCGGTCCCGTGCAAGATTTTGATTTTGATCTGGCGATTCTTTTTTCCGATTTGCTTTTCCCATTAGAAGGTCTTGGAATGGGATTAAAATATACCGACCAAGGTCCAAGACTCGACTGGCACTTAGATGCGACTAACTTTGATAAGCTGCGATCTGTAGATGATGCAATGGAGCTTTTAGAATTCCAAAGAGAATGCGTCAAGCAAACTCGCGCACTCATTCCACAGGATAAATCTTTGATTGGATTTGTAGGCGGCTTATGGACGTTATTCACATATGCAGTCATCGGTAAACACGATGGTAGCCTCACACAGGCAAAGGTTCTGACCGAGACTCGTAAAAAGTTTTTTCCTTTGCTACAAGAAATCATCATTCGAAATATAAAGTTGCAATTAGACGCTGGAGCCGAAGTGGTTATGATCTTTGACACTGCTGCAGGTGAGTTGTCAAATGCGATGTTTAACGAAATTGTATTTCCGTATGTAGATGAAATTTCCAAGCGTTTTCCTAAAAAAATTGGGTATTATTCTAAAAATACAACAGACACTGCTGTCCGAAAGATTCTGACATTAACAAATCTTGCCGGAGTTGGGTTTGATCATCGTTTGCCGCTAGTAAAATTAATTCCAGAAAATACATTTGGATTTACACAGGGAAATTTTGACCAATCCCTTTTGTTCTTAGAAACATCTGAATTCAAAAAAGTTTTAAAGTCTTACATCACCGACATAAAGTCATTATCCGCTAAAGAAAGAACAGGCTGGGTCAGCGGACTCGGTCACGGAGTTCTACCTAAAACTCCCGAAGCAAACGTAAAATTATTCGTAGAAACTATAAGAGAGGAATTTGCCTAATGGATAGATCCAAACTAATTGCAAAATATGATATACCAGCACCGCGTTATACCAGTTATCCTACAGTTCCGTATTGGTCAGAAGATCCTACTACGGAAGAGTGGCTAGATGCAATTCGAAAATCTTTAGAGCCAGAGTCAGCGGCTATTTCCCTTTATCTGCACCTTCCGTTTTGTGAAACACTTTGCACATTTTGTGGTTGCAATACTTCTATCACAAAAAATCACTCTGTCGAAGAGCCGTATGTTGCAAATGTTCTAAAAGAATTTCAAATGTATTTGGATAGAGTTCCCGAACTTGGCAAACGTCCACTCAAAGAATTACACCTCGGCGGAGGAAGTCCAACTTATCTTTCGAGCGAAAATCTAAAAGCACTACTGACTCCTATTCTTTCTAAAATGACTATTCTAAAAGATCCAAGTTTTGCTATTGAAGTAGATCCGAGAAGAACTAGAAAAGAGCAGTTGGAAACTCTTCGTGGATTGGGGTTTAATCGTATTAGCCTCGGTGTGCAAGATTTTGATCCAGAAGTGCAAAGACTTATCAATCGACATCAACCTTTTGAAAAAACAAAATTTGTAACAGATACCGCACGCGAACTTGGTTACAATTCTGTAAACTTTGATTTGATTTATGGACTACCAAAACAAACCAGTGAATCGATGGCGGATACTATCAATCAGACGCTCACGTTAAAACCAGATAGGATTGCTTTTTATAGTTATGCCCATGTCCCTTGGATTAAAGCTTCGCAAAGACTTTTTACCGAGGCAGATTTGCCACATGGTAGCGACAAACGCGCATTATACGAAGAATCTAGAATTAAGTTTGAAAATGCAAATTACAAAGAAATCGGTATGGATCATTTTGCACTCGCCACCGACAACTTGTGGTTAGCCTACCAGTCTGGCACACTTCATAGAAATTTCATGGGATACACGGAATACAAAACAGATATTCAATTAGGACTAGGCGTGTCTGCCATTTCTGATAGCTGGGCTTGCTTTCATCAAAACGAAAAAATTCTAAAGAAATATCAAAAGCGTCTAGATGCAGGAGAATTTCCAACTCTACGCGGACACAAACTAAACGAAGAAGACTTGCAACAAAGAAAATTAATTTTGCAACTCGCAACACAGTGGAAAGTAGAACTCCCCGACTCTATCGTAGCAGGGACAAAAGAATATTTGCGAACGATGGAAGACGACGGACTCATTTCTTGGAACGGAAAAGAATTATCCATCCAAGAAGCAGGCAAACCATTTCTCAGAAATATTTGCATGAGCCTTGACTTGCGTCTACGAACAAAGTCTCCTGAGACGAGAGTGTTTTCGCAGGCGATTTGAAAGTTCATTCCCGATTTTTTCGGCTGGATACTACATCGTCATTTCGAACTAGCAGCATCCGAGCTTGCGCCGTGAGAAATCTATTCAGCAAACATAGCATTAGGTTAATCTATTACGATGTTTGTAAGATAGATTTCTCACATCCACCTATTTGCTTGCCGCACATCCAACCACCAAGCGATGTTCGAAATGACTGTGACATGCTCTCTCTGTGACCTCTTTGAGAAATTTTTCCTTTGCTTTTAAACAATCCCAATCTTTGATGTGTCCCCCTACATTGTAAGGTATTGACCGAGGTCGGGAAATTAATTATTTAATGATTGTAATTTAGTGTTCCTATGCTAGAGTAAACAAATCTTATCGAAGGGGAAGTAGCTACTATGAAAAGTCCAATTATATTTTTTATCACAACGCTGCTAATTTCGTTTTCCATTTTTTCGGAAACAATTTTACTAAAGGGAAATGAGTCGATTAAAGGGAAAATCAAAAATCAAAGTATAAATTCTATCAAAATAGAAATTAACGGAGAAATAAAAGAAATCCCTAAAGATTCCATTTTAAAAATTGTCTATCGCGATCTATCTAAGGTAGAAGAAGAAAAAATCAGAACAGAAGAAGAAACAAAGTCTAACAACGAGAAACCGCAACTCAAGAAAGGTGATGATGAAAAAAGAAATCGAGAAGAAGTTTCCAAACAGAAAATGAATTGACAATGAAAAGAAACGGATTAATCTAAACTTATGTCTGAATACTTAGGTCAGGTTCTCAGTTTCCATTGTCGCGAGCGCAATTCGTTCGAAGTTAAAATTTTAATCGATACAAAAGAAAACTTTGGTAGGATAATGGATTATTACCAGGTCGAAAGCCTCTCCGATTACAATACGTATAATATTAGCATTGTATTATCCAGCGAAGATGATATTCTAATGACGCCTGACGAAAATGCAAATGAATGCATGGTGGTTTACGCTGATAATCTGCTCGAAGATGTAATTGGCACCGAGTCCGAGGCTCTCTGGCAACGCGGCGCCATTATAGACAATCTAGTCTTTGATATTATTAATAGCTCTCTTCTAAAACCACTCAACTCTAAAGATATCGAAATCGAAGAAGAAGATTAATCTTCTTCGTTTTGAATGAGCCTTGCTCCTGCTTGAAAAGAAATATAACTCCATATCCAAGTAACAAGAATCGAAACTTTGTTTTTAAATCCAACTTGATAAAATAAATGGATAACAAGCCAGCTAAGCCAACCTAAAAGTCCGGATAATCGTAAGTTGCCCATTTCGGCAACGGCATCCATTCTACCAATAGTCGCCATACTTCCCTTGTCAAAGTATTGAAATGCCTTTCGCTCTTTTCCTTTTAGTTCATTTAGAATGACATCTGCCACATAACGTCCCTGCTGCATAGCCACCGGAGACACTCCTGGCAGTGGGCGCTCAAGATCTTCACTAAAATTAGCCATATCCCCAATGCAAAAAATTTCCGGATTCGATGGAATCGCACAGTGTTTATTCACCATTACCCGCCCTGATTTATCGAGTGCTACTTCTAGCTTAGCCCCAAAAGGACTTGCTGCCACGCCTGCAGCCCAAATAATATTATGTGATTTTATAATTTCCGTTCCGGTATGCACTCCCTCCTCATCAATATTTACAACACGGGTATTTAGCCTAACTTCTACTCCACGCTTGACTAATTCTTTTCGTGCAACCTCAGAAGACTTTTCAGAAAACGATGCAAGTAGTCTAGGTCCACCTTCAATCAGTGTGATTTTACTCAAGGACGAATCTATAAAACGAAAATCATTTCGAATGATCTGATGCGACAACTCAGCAATAGCTCCTGAAAGCTCAACTCCAGTCGGACCACCACCGATAACAACATAGCTTAATAGCTCGGCTACTTTTGCTGGATTTGCTTCTAGCTCCGCTCGTTCAAAAGAAACTAAAATATTCTTTCTAACTTTCAAAGCATCGCTGAGATTTTTCATTCCGGGTGCAAACTTTTTCCAGTGGTCGTTCCCGAAATAACTTGTCCTAGCTCCCATCGCAAGAATGAGATAATCATACTGTATCGTAGTATGTTCCAAATGAAGTTTCTTATGCTCTTTGTTGATTTCTTTCAACTCAGACATGATGATAGAAATGTTTTCAAAATTTGTAGTGATTGACCGAGTTGGAATCGCGATGTCGGCAGGACTTAATACAGAACTTGCCACTTGATAAAGTAAAGGTTGGAACAAATGGTGATTATTCTTATCGACGACCGTTACCTTGATGCCTTTTTTGTTGCCCAATTTCTTTGCTGCTTGCAAGCCTGCGAACCCAGCCCCAACGATTACTACGTGTTTGTCTTCTGCCATCGGTTACTCCTCATTATCTAAATCTTGTATTGTAATATGCTGATTTTCTAAAATCCATTCCAAAAATCCAATAGAGGAACGCTCCACGATATCTTGCACATGCTCAAAGCCTGCAATTCCATCATAATAAGGATCGGGAACATCAGGCTCGCCTTTTACGTTTGCATCGAAGCGCCTAAACTTCATTACCTTCTTGCGCTGTGCATCATCACGAGCAAGAGAAAGAATACTTTTATAATTAGAATTATCCATCGCAATGATGTAATCATACTTTATAAAATCAGCATATTGAAATTGCCGACAGAAATGTGTGAGGATAATACCTCTTTCTCTCGCCACTTGAGTGGTCGTTTCATGCGGGGTCTCACCTACATGATAATCGGCAGTTCCTGCAGAGTCTATTTCAAACAAATCAGAAAGACCTTTTTTTTCTACCAGATTTTTGAAGGCACCTTCCGCCGCCGGTGATCTACAAATATTCCCAAGACAAACAAATACTACTTTTATTTTTTCACTCAAAATTTTAACCTCTGCCAGATAATATCGGGTATCCGCTTAATGCAGTATCCAACGAGTCCCCAGGGAAAAGCAGGAACTGAGGATACGGTGACTCTCTTCTCGATGAGTCTAGCTAATTCTGCTGCGCCCTTCTCTACACTAACTACAAAAGGTCGATTGCGCAAATGGGAATTCATATTTGTATCAATGAATCCTGGATGAATGGTGGTAACTAAAATTCCAAATCTTTTTAAATCGCGTCTTGCTGATTCTAAGTAAATAGTAAGTCCTGCCTTAGATGCACTGTAAGAACCGTTTCCAGGAAAACCTCTAAATCCAGCAATAGAGGAGATACCAATGATATGCCCCTTGATTTTTGAAGATTTAAAAATTTCTCCGGCAGCGTCGATAGTCGCCATAGCTCCTAAAAGATTGGTTTCAATGACTTGCTTGTCGTGCAGGAATTTTCCTGTGCCTACAGGAGAGGAACCGGCTACACCTGCGTTAGCCACAACATGCGTTAGTCCCCCTAGGCAGTGATGCAAATCTTTTAATACAGAGAAAATATTCTTATAATCTGTAATATCTAAAGAGCGAATTTCTACTTTGAGGTTCATTCCGAATTTGGCGTAAAGCTCTTCTCTCAGTTTTTGCAAAAGATCAAAGCGTCGCGCAGTAAGACCGAGTGCGTATCCTCTCGCAGCAAATTCAAAAGCAAGATTTCGCCCAATGCCTGAGCTTGCGCCTGTGATAATAATTGCGTTCATAGATAGACGTTGAAAAATGTAAAACTAAGAGTCAATTACATTTACAATTTGTGATTTACGAAATGAAAAAGAATTTCAAACTGGTAGATATACAAGGAAATCAACTATGTCTATCGTAAAATCAAAAATCAGAACTATACCAAATTGGCCTAAGCCTGGAATCATGTTTAGAGATATCACTTCTCTCATACTAGATCCAGAAGGACTCGCACTTACGATAGGCACATTCGTAGCAAGATATGAGAAGAAGGGAATTACAAAAGTAGCCGCAATCGAAGCAAGAGGATTTATTACAGGGGCGGCAGTGGCTTTTCAATTAGGAGTTGGATTTGTTCCGATTCGTAAAAAAGGAAAACTCCCTGGTGATACGCTTAAGCAAGAGTATGCGCTCGAATATGGAACAGACAGCATCGAAATTCACAAAGATGCAATTGTTCCCGGCGACAAAGTTCTTATCATGGACGATCTAATTGCGACAGGTGGAACACTTGGTGCGGCAATCCAACTTGTCCGCGCTCTCGGTGGCGAAATCTACGAAGCAGGAGTTATCATTGATTTGCCCGACTTAAATGGAAGCAAAATTATTAAAGAAAAATATGGAATCGATATTTATTCCATCTGTGAATTTGAAGGAACCTAATTCCTTAACTTTCAGAGTCTTTTCTATTTTTGTATTCTGTAACCAATTTAATAATCATTTCGAAGAGTTTATCAATATCAACTGGCTTGTATAGATAACCATCTGCCAGATTGGTTTTATGCTCTTCATCTTCGTAAGCAGTAACGACAATGATCGGATAATGCCTATTATACTTTTCGCGAATAATTTTAATCATTTCTAAGCCATTCATTTCGGGCATTTCAATATCCGTGATGACAATATCTGGATTGATTTTAGAAGCGATTTCAACGCCTTCTACTCCGGTCCTTGCAAGAAATACTTCTCCGACTTTTCGTTTTAAAGTTCTGTTCGCAGAATAGAGAATAACCTCATCATCTTCTACATATAATACCTTTAGAGTTTTTAATATCTCCTCATTCGCAATCATTCTATTATCCTCAACTGGATGCTAAAGACAGCTCCGTTTTTACTATTTGTAACGCTCAGGCTTCCATCCATATTTTTTTCTACAATCATCTTAGCCATAAACAGACCAAGCCCATGCCCATTTTTTTCTTTTTTCGTGCTAAAGTAAGGATCGAATATTTTTTTGAAATTTTTATCAGAGATCCCCCCTCCATTGTCTTCTATTTGAATTATTACTTCGCGACGCTCAAGGTAAGAGATGGTGCTAATAAATATTTTCCCTTCTTCTACATTTCTTTCCCTTAGCACTCCAATCGCATTTTCTAGTAGAGATCGTAAAATTCTTATAAATGCATCCTTACTTCCGAATACTTTGAAGTTATCCTCTCCGCTAAAGAAGAGTTGAATTTGTTTGTTGTTTTTAGTTTGTTCAATGATAAAGTTTTCGATATCATTTTTTAAAAATTCTTTCAGGTAAAAATTATCCTGCTCTGGTTTTGAGAGATACTTTCTAAAATCATTTATGATCTCAGACATTTGATGAATCAATTCCTTCGAATGAGTCATCATTTGCTCTATGTAATCTTTGTTTACTTCATCTTGCTCATAGGCGTATTCTAAATCTTGAATCAGCCAATGCAATGAATTTAATGGCTGTCTCCAGTGATGAGATATTACACCTAGCGTATCAACGATAGCCGCCATTCTTGATTGCTCTGCGATAATTTCATCTTTACGTTTTGAATTGGCAACTTCTTCTTCAACTCTTTTGGTCAGTATTTCATTGAAGTGTTTTAAATTTTCCTCAAAGTCCATTCTTTCTGTGAAGTCTTCACTCATCAAGACTAAATGCGTAACTTCTTTCTTATCGTTGAACACTGGATAGATTACACTGCGCACCCAAAATATTCTGAGATTTGTATTTTGTATCTCACTCGTTTGTGTAAAATCATATTTGATCGGAGGAATCCATGTAATTTCTCCTTTTAAAGCGTTGAGGATAAATTCCATTTGCCCATTATTTTTCAACTGCTCGTCATGCAGTAGATTATAATGCTGTAGGAGATACTGACTAGTAGCCTCATCTACATTCCAGAGTTTATTTAGGGCTTTGTTCGCAAAATCAGGAGTTCCATCTGCTTTATAAATGGCAATACTGAACGGACATTCAGACAGAACTCCAGACAATTTCTTGTTTTCATTTAAGAATTGTTCTAGTTCTAAATTCATTCCCTTACCTGCCTCAGCTATTTATATTTTTTTATGGCAATGAATTTGATAAACAATATTTTTTATTTTTTGCAATCCAATCAGAAGTAAAGCGATTTACAAAGGTTAGGCGCAGTTATTGATTCTTAATTTCTGCCAATTCTTTATAAGCTTTAAGATATTTATTTAAACGCTTTATATCTTTCTCCTGAATGGAGTCCATGCGACGGATATCCATGTTATCCTCTAAGTCATTTAGCTTCACAGAAATGGCTAGATGATTTTTTTTGACTCTGCTTATAAAATCTTCGTAAGGTTCATCTTCCGTCTTTTTTGTAAGGCATTCAAGGGCAGAAAGAATTGTAGAGGAAAATCCTTCTTTGCCGAGCATTTCAAAAGTCCAATCGGAGTCTTCTACTACATCGTGTAAGATTCCGAGAATTTTTTCATCTATAGTCCTGCCTCTAAATCCGACGCGCATTACATGCTGAATATAAGGCTGACCATTTTTATCTGTTTGTCCTTTGTGTGCTTCCAAGGCGATTTCAATTGCTCGTTCAATCATATTATCCTACTTGTTTTATAAATTAGAATGGATTTAATACACTCACTCCTGAATCAGAAAAGTCCTTTGTATTGCGGGTAACTAGTATTAACCCTTTCGTAATGGCTGTGGCTGCAATGAGCATATCGGCTTGAGTGCGAATCTTGCCCTTTGCTTCTTGTTTGGCTCGTAAGTTTCCTGCTAGTTTTGCAATCTTATCATCAATTTCTAAAACGTTAGGCGGAAGTGATAGCAATGCAGACCACCACTTCAAAAGATTTTTCCTTTGTGCCGCAGGAAGTTTTTCGATTCCAAACTCAATCTCTTCTATTGTAATTACACTAAGAGTAATTTCATCGAGAGATTCGAAGAACTCTAATACGGATGGATTTGGTTTTTTCCGAGCAAGCTCAGAAATTACATTAGTATCTAAAAGGTAATTGCTCAAAGGAGTTAATTAAAATTGGGACTTGGGCGTGATTTGCGAGTCGAAGTAGGAAGTTTTTTAGGAAAATGGGAGCGAAGTTCTTTGGAAAGTTCAAGAAAGTGTTTTAGTTTTGTGCGGGGTTGGCTTTCATTTTCAATCTGTATTAGCTTTTCGTAAGATTTTTTACTTAGAATAACACTTATATCCTTTCCGCGACTGGAAATAAACTGGGGTGCAACCTCTGCTCTGTGCAAAACTTCCGAAAATCTGGACTTTGCCTGCGCTACATTAAAATAATTATTCATAGTCACCCTCCATAGTCACATAATGCCACCATTATGACTATATAAGAATTTACGTCAAGTAATTTTATTTCCTTTGACAACTGACTTTAGGCTAGTAGAATTGAAATTAGAATGAGTTACGATCCAAAAGAATTAACCAAAGGAATTTTAGAAGGGAGCAGGCGAGCCCTTGCAAAAGCAATTACGCTAGTAGAAAGCAGCCGAGTCGAGGACTCTAAAGCCGCTGACGAAGTTTTATATGGAATTGTCAGTAAGCAGACTTCATCGATTCGAATTGGAATTAGCGGAGTTCCCGGTGCGGGCAAATCAACGTTTATCGAAGCTTTAGGAATGTATGTCATTTCCAAAGGCAAGAAGGTTGCTGTATTGGCAGTTGACCCGACTTCTCCCATTACAGGCGGGAGCATCTTAGGGGATAAGACGCGTATGCCAGAGCTAACACAAAGCATGAATGCATTTATCCGCCCTTCCCCTACAAGTGGCAATCTAGGTGGGGTCACTCGCAAGACAAAGGATACGATTTTACTCTGCGAAGCTGCCGGTTATGAAGTGATTATCGTTGAAACAGTAGGTGTAGGACAATCAGAAGTAGCCGTTGCCGATATGACAGATATGTTTTTATTATTACTACTAGCCGGTGCGGGGGATGAATTACAGGGAATCAAAAAAGGAATTATGGAAATGGCAGATTTGATTTTGATCAATAAGGCAGATGGAGCAAACAAAATCAATGCAGAAAACGCACGGCATGAATTTGAAAATGCACTTAGATTATTTAAACCAAAATATAAATACTGGAACTCTCCTGTAATAACAATCAGTTCCCTACTAAAAAGCGGTATTGCAGATGTATGGGAACAGATTCAAGATTTCATTGTTGTATCTGGTGAACAACTCACCATTAACCGCAAGACACAATACGACAAATGGCTTTGGTCTTATCTACAAAATCAAATTTACTACGAGATCCAAAATTTAAAAGAAAACAATCCTCTCATTTTAAAAATACAAGAAGATGTGAAAGAAAAAAGAATCTCCATTCGAACAGCAGCAAACTCAATTTTACAGGAATATAAAAAATCATGAAAATAAAATATTATCTATTAACCTCACTGTTCACTTGCCTACTTCTGAATCATTGTTCGTCTGCTGTGGAAGAAAAATCAGCACCAGCCGCTGAGCCTTCTCGGGGTTATCCGCATTCTGCTTCGGGTGTGTCCGATTCTGAGATAGCAAGAAAACCTGCCAGAGAACAGAACCAGCCTGCAAAAATGCCCCCTGGTCGTCCGCAAAAAAATATCACAATAAAATCGAAAGAAAAAACCCATGGGAACATCTCGAATAATAAAGATAAACTCCCCGCATCACCTAAAGATGAAGAATACAACACAGAGCAATATGATAAAATCAATGACAATCCATTTCTAGATGTAAAACAAAACCCACTTTCGACTTTTTCGATCGATGTGGATACTGCCTCTTATGCGAATGTAAGACGGTATTTAACTAGTGGTTCGCTTCCTCCGAAAGATGCCGTTAGAATAGAAGAATTAATCAACTATTTTTCGTATAACTATAAAGAGCCTGAAGGTAAAACTCCATTTTCCGTTGCTACAGAAATTTCTACCGCTCCCTGGAAGCTTGAAAACTACTTGATGAAAATAGCATTAAAAGGAGTTTCCATTGAAAAGAAAAATATTCCTCCTCGCAATTTAGTCTTTTTACTTGATGTTTCAGGCTCAATGCTCACCGCCGACAAATTGCCATTAGTCAAACAAGGACTAAAACTATTACTCGGAGAATTAACTGAAAAAGATAAAATTTCCCTCGTAGTCTACGCTGGTGCAAGCGGACTTGTTCTTCCTCCAACTGGCGCTGACAAAAAAGAAAAAATTATTTCAGCTCTCGACGCACTAGAAGCAGGTGGTTCAACAAATGGAGGCGCCGGAATTGAACTCGCTTACAAAGTTGCTCGTGAAAATTTCAACAAGCAGGGAATAAACCGTGTTATCCTCGCTACTGATGGAGATTTTAATGTCGGAGTGTCTAGTCAGGGAGAATTAATTCGAATGATTGAAAAAGAAAGAGAGTCGGGAGTGTTCTTAACAGTTCTAGGCTTTGGAACTGGCAATATAAAAGATACAACGATGGAACAACTTGCCAATAAGGGTAATGGAAATTATGCGTATATAGATACGTTAATGGAAGCAAGAAAAGTATTAGTAACACAAGCAGGTGGAACACTCGTTACCATTGCAAAAGATGTTAAACTACAATTGGAATTCAATCCAAAGTTCGTTAAGTCGTATCGTCTTATAGGCTATGAAAATCGCCTGCTTCGAAATGAAGATTTTAATGATGACAAAAAAGATGCTGGTGAAATTGGGTCTGGTCACTACGTCACCGCATTATATGAGTTAACCCCTACACAAAATAAATCCACTACTCCAGCCGTAGACCCGCTTAAATACCAAGAAGATAGAAAAAACTCTAAAGCATCAGACTCAGATGAAATCCTTACCATCAAATTTAGATACAAAGAACCCGATGGAAGTAAAAGTAGTCTACTCACGTTCCCAATTCAATACAATATTTTAGATATCGGGCAGACCTCTAGCGACTATCGCTTCGCCGCATCCGTTGCAGCCTTTGGAATGCTTCTTAGAGATTCGGAGCACAAAGGAAATGCAAATTGGAAAGACACTTATGATTTAGCCAAAAAATCTCTCGGATCTGACAAAGAAGGCTATAGAGCCGAATTTTTAACGTTAGTGGATAAAGCTAAGAGTCTTTCTAAAAAATAAACTATGTTAAAAACTAACTTTGATATACTATGGATGATCATTTCTTCCGGTCTTGTGTTTTTTATGCAAGCTGGATTCCTTTGCTTGGAATCAGGACTAACTAGAACAAAAAATTCCATTAATGTTGCGATTAAAAATATCACTGACTTTGGGATTGCTACACTTGTTTTTTATTCTGTCGGTTTTGGTTTGATGTATGGAGAAAGTTTTCATGGAATTGTGGGCTTTAATTCTTTCTTCCCTAATTTTTCTGTTCAGCATCCTGAAACTCCGGTATTTTTTTTATTCCAACTTATGTTCTGTGGAACAGCGGCAACTATCGTTTCGGGAGCAGTTGCCGAGCGAATGAAATTTAGCGCCTATTTAATAGTAACCGCTCTCATTTCATCAATCATATATCCCGTCTTTGGACATTGGGCTTGGGGAAAAAATTTAGGTGAATGGACAAGCCTTAATGGATGGCTCAACAAAATCGGATTTGTAGACTTTGCAGGCTCTACTGTTGTGCATAGCATTGGAGGTTGGGTTGGACTCGTTGCATTAACACTGATTGGAAGTCGTGAAGGAAAGTATTCTGAAGATGGAAGTATTCGAAACATCACCGGAAATAATTTGCCAATTGCTATGCTTGGGACTCTGATTCTCTGGTTTGGTTGGATTGGATTTAATGGGGGAAGCACTCTTTCTTTTTCAGGAGCAATTCCAGGAATAATCGCCAACACCATGTTAGCCGCAGCAGGAGGAATGGCATCGGCTTTGATCTACGGTTGGATAAGGCTTAAATATGCAGAGGCAACACTTCCCTTAAACGGGGTTCTTGCCGGTTTAGTTTCTATCACAGCCGGATGTCATGCAGTAACTTCCTTTGAAGCTATGATTATTGGATTTGTTGCGGGGATTCTAATGTTTGAAACTCGAAATCTCTTAGACAAATTGCGATTAGACGATGCTGTGGGGGCAATCCCTGTTCACCTCGCAGGTGGAATATGGGGAACTTTTTCTGTAGGCATCTTCGGAAATTTAGATATTCTCGGAACTGGACTCAGTAGAATAGAACAAATTCAAGTTCAACTCCTCGGAATTTTTTCGTGTGCAGGATTGGCATTCGGAATCAGCTATTTAATCCTAAGGTTGATAAATAGGTATTATCCGCTACGTGTTTCACAGGCGAACGAAAGGCAGGGTCTTAATTTCGCTGAACATCGTGCGACTACAGAGCTGTCTGATTTATTTTTAGAAATGGAATACCAGAAAAGGACAGGAGATTTGTCGAAAAATATAACAGTGGAACCATTCACAGAAGTAGGTCAAATCGCAGAGAGATACAATCTAGTCCTGGATAAAATTCGTGCGAATATAAAAGAAAAAGAAATTCTCACCAATCAATTAGAAGTCAATCTAAATATAATTCAAAGCGATTTATCTACAGCAAAAAAAATTCAATCCAACATATTATCAAAGAATGATAAAACGATTGGCGACTTAGAAATTTCTATTCGTTACTTACCTCTCACAGATGTCGGAGGTGATTTTTTTGATATAGCGGAACTCAAACAGGGACTAACGCGTATTCTTCTCGCTGACGCAACGGGTCATGGAATCCAGGCTGCGTTGATTACGATGGCAATAAAAACAATTTATGAATCTGTGAAGCGAGGACTTTATAGCGTAAATGAAGCTCTTTATCATATGAACAATGAATTCTTGCATTCTTTTGAAAATCTAAATCATTTCTTTACTTGTATTTTAATCGATATAGATACGAATAAAAATAAAATTCGCTATTCCTCTGCAGGTCATCCTCCACAGTTTTTAGTCAATGGTTCAGAAATTATTAAAATGGAAAAGACTGGTCGCATGATCGGTGTTATGCCCAAAGCACAATACACTTCCAACGAACTTGAATTCAAGGCAGACAGCGGATTATTTCTATTTACCGATGGTTTAACAGAAGAATGGAATTCAGAAACAGAAGAATTTGGAGAACAAAGGTTAGAGCAGTTAATTCAAAATGCAGGGGAAATTCCTATTTATAAATTAGTTGATACGATCTTGGAGGAACAGCGAAAATTTATCGGCTCCACTGCTATACAAGATGATATTTCTATCATTGCCATCAGCCGTAAAAATTAAGGTGAGTTTGACATAAAAGATATTGTGCATTAAGGCTTAAAGCACCGCCCCCGAATTCTTTTTTCGGGGGTTACTACTTTCATTTGCTTTTCTACTTCTTTCCTATTTTCTTTTTCTTACTAACTGCTTTTTTTGTAGGCATAGTTTTCTTTTTGGAAATAGCGGTTTTTGTTTTTAGGCTGGAAGATTTATTCTTTGTTGAGGCTACTTTTGATTTGCCAGTCTTTAGTTTTTTTGGTTTAGTTATTTTGGCTGATTTTGCAACTTCGATCGCTTTCCCAACCCATTTAGGCAAATCTTCATTTGACTCTAATACATCAAGAGGCAAACCCCAATAAGACATAGATACCGGTTTTCCGTTCTTAGCCGCGTAAGTGAACGGTTTCATTCCAGCTTGGATATAGTCTTTAATGTTAGAATCTCCGACTTTTAGATACAATACACCTTCGACTACAATTCCAAAAATCAAGTCGCCAAGATAAATTCCATGTCCACCAAACATTGCTTTGCTGCTAACCTTGCCCGCAACGGAAAGCCTTTCTAAAACAAATTCTAAGTAAGAATCCATAGGATACCCCTAAAACAATAATCTAGCTGTTTTGAAAATTAACTCAATTTGAATCTGAGAATTTTATGTTGTAAATCTTTTTTTTATGAAGCATAGACTTTCGATAAAAAATTTATAAAAAACCATACGAATAGGATCAGCACTCACCAAAATTAACGCGAGTTCGATATAAGGATTTTTGTCTACCGTCACCTCGAACAGCTTCACCGTGAGAGGTCTATCTTGGTTAATTCTATCGTATTATTGTCAGATAGATTTCTCACCAACTCAATGTTTCTCCCTAAGGGTCGAAACATAATGTTCGAAATGACAGTATAAATCCTTTTGCGATTATGGGATAATACTTTACTACTCTGTGCCCAGATTCAATTTTTTAATTTTACCCTGTTTTAATATATCCAATACTTTTATAAAGGATTCATACGGAACTTTCTTAGAAACATTGACACTGACTATTTGATTTGAAAATTTGCCATTTGCGGCAAATTGTGATAATTCACCAATAGAAATTTCCTTTTGCTCAAGATAGAATTTATCGTCTTCTCTAACGGAAATTTGTATATCAGGAGAAAACTCTGAACTACCTGTTTCACTTTTGGGTAGATCAATTTCTATTTGTTTGAAGTTTTTAGCAAAGCTAACACTCATCATTACGAAGATTAATAAAATGAAGATAATATCCATTAAACTCGACATGTCCATAGAGCTAGTATGCTCGCGTCCCGATTTTCTTTTTGTATACCGCACGTATCCAAACTAGTTTTTTATTAGGGTTTTACAATGAAAAAATGAATTGCCTAATTCTGCCAGTTGTTATAAAATTCATATGAATCAACAATGGAGAGATTATGACCAGATTTACCCTTTTATTTTTAGGCTTTATTTTAGCTGCAAGTGCCGCGCCTACCCCACCTTCGTTTGAGGAATTAGTCAAGAAGTCAGATTTTATAGCAAAAACCAAGCTTGTAAACCTGAAAGAAAAGCAGATCAGCAAGAACCTCATCGCGATTAATACGACAGCCGAAATTGGGAAACAATACAAAGCAAAAACACCAATGCCAGATAAAGTTGAATTAGCCTTTTCAGTGCTTCCAGAATTTTACGGAAAATGGCTAAAAGCCCCTCCCAAAGAAGGTGAATATGTTATCTTTTATATCAACAAAGAAATAAAAGATTCTAAAGGCAACGAGAAAACAGTGATTAGCCTCTATGAACCGCATGTTTTTGCTTTTAGAGAATGGACAGAAGAATTAGAAAAAAGATTAATAGAAGCGAATAAATAGAATTCTTACAGGAGACTATATGAAACGATTGAAATTTAGCCTTGCGGTATTGTTAAGCGTAATAATAACATTATCCGCAGAGGCACAAACATACGGACCCAAGATTACTGGCACCGGTCTAAAACCGGATAATTATGATTTGGTTGCATCCCTTAAAGAAGCCAATCCAAATCACATTGCGCATAGAGGTCTTCCTTCTAAAGTTGATCTCTCGGATTTAATGCCACCAGTCGGAAATCAAGGACAACAAAGTAGTTGTGTTGCTTGGTCTACTGCTTATGCCAATAAGTCTTACCAGGAATTTGTAGAGCGCAAAGACAAAGGCGCATGGACTTATAAATCAGGTAATACCCCGAATTATAAAACACTTTTCTCTCCAGCGTTTATTTACAATCAAATCAATGGCGGAAAGGACAACGGCTCTTCCATTTCGGATGCTATGGCACTTGTCGTATCCAAAGGCGCGATTCCATGGGATACGATGCCTTATAACGAAAAAAATTATTCCAAGCAACCGACTGTAGAGCAATTACAATTAGCCGCAAAGTTTAAAGCAAAAGAATTTCAGCGACTCAGATACAATGAACCAAATGAAATAAAAAACCAACTAGCTCAGGGAAGACCTGTAGTGGTTGGTATTTTGATAAACGAAAACATTTATGAGATTGGGAAGAAAATTTATAACGAAGCGAAGGGCGCTAATCTAGGTGGTCATGCAATTACTCTTGTAGGCTATGATGATGCAACTAACGCATTCAAATATCAGAACTCCTGGGGAGTAGATTGGGGCGATAAAGGTTTTGGCTATATTGATTATAGGTATTTTTCAAAAGTCTGTAGATCTGCCTTTGTCATGATTGATTTAATTGATCCAAATCCAGGACCGGAAATTGCGGATAACAAAGAACAGATTATTGTCCAACCGATTCCTGCGAATAACGAAGTGAATCCGGCAGATAAAACTGATTTGCTACCGCCAGCAGAAATCAATGCATCGAATGGAAATTATTCCAACAAGATAGTGTTGACCTGGTCGCCTACTCCCCGCGCGATAGGATATGAAATCTACAGAAGTCTTCCAGATGAAGATAATTTTCAACAGGTAGGACTTTCACAGAACACACAGTTTGAGGATACTGGCGTTTTACCCGAAATAGCCTATGCCTATAAAATCGCCGCTGTCTCCGAAGAAGATGTTTCAGAAATGAGCCAGGGAACTGCTATTGGCTATGCAAAGACAGTAAAGAATGAAGTCCCTCCCAAAATTCCATCCATTCTAGCAAGTGATGCCAAGTTTCCAGACAAAGTCGTTCTAGAATGGTCGCCCTTAGAAAACGTAACCGGTTATCAAATTTTTAAATGGGATGCGTCTACTAAGACTTACCGCTCCATTGGAAGAACGAATACCAGTTATTACGAAGACAAGACTGCCAAGAAAAATGGAATCTTAGAAACCTATACCATCGTAGGTATGAATAATTCTGTAATCGGATTGTTTTCTGATGCTGTAATGGGCAAAACATCAGTAACCGCAAAGCCCGCCGCGCCAGAAAGAGTTGTCGCTTCGATGGGTCAGTTCAAGGACAAAATTGTTGTTAGATGGAGCAAGGTAACTGGAGCCGCCGGATACTTAGTTTACAGATATGCAGATAGTAAATGGGAAACGATAGGCGAAACAGCTACCGAAAAATTGGAAGATGCTCCTGCTACAAAGGGTCAGAGATATTACACTGTAATCGCAAAAAGCAAAGACAATGTATGGGGCTCTTTTTCTAGATACGCTGTTGGCTATGTAGATCCGAATCTCAAAAGAGGTGGAACGAAACTGGAACCGCCTGTTGGAGTTACTGCCACTGTAGACAAAAAAACCGGCTATGCAACTCTTAGCTGGAATAAAGTGGAAGGTGCGGAGGAATACAATGTCTGGGAAAAACGCCAAGGCGAATCCAAATGGAATTTTAAATCTAGAGTTGAGACAAGTAAATTATTCTACACATTTGCAATCCCCGAAAAAGAAAAATTCTATCTCTACTCTGTCACATCGAAGACGCAATTAGGAACAGATAGCGACTACTCCAATATAGCCTCTGTTGTAATTTCCACTCCTAAAGTAGCTGTAAAGACAAGAAGCTTTGGTGGAAATTCCAAATTTGAAAAGTTCAAAGGAACCTGGACAGCGATGCAGTGGGACGGAAATGTCGGAACTAAAAATGTTGTCATGGAAATTGTTTCCGAAGATGGAAACAACTTCACTGTAAAGATTGATAACAAAAAAACTTTCAAAGGAAGTTATGTGCAAGGCTCTCCCGTCATCGACGTAGACGGAAAATTGAAAATAAAATTATCCTCAACAGAAGATGCACTCATGGTTGAGATGAAAGACAAAAGTATAGTAAATGAAAAAACTGAGCTTTCGTTCTTGAAGGAGTAAAGATTGATTTGCCACCAATGAGCAATGCTGTTAAAATAAAGTGAGTTCGACGTTCGAACTCACGTTAATTCAGTGTAGGAATTTACTTAGTAGAAATTTTTTCTTTACAAGACTCTAGATAGTATTGAGTAATTTTATCGAGGGGCGAAACCTTATATACCTCTATAAATTTTTCCTGAGCTTTCTTCCATTTTTCTTCTTGAAAGAGATTGACTGCTTCGCAAAATAAATCTTTCGTTTGTAATTTTAAGGCGAGCAACTCCTCCGAATCCGCATTGAAAACTTCGTATACCCAAACAGGTTGGGATTTCCCTTTCACGATTACTCTGTCTACAGGTCTAGTTGCGAATTTTGAAATATCTACAATCGTTTTAAAAGAATCTTCTGCAATAAGAAGACTTGCTCCATATTTCTTTGTCAAGCCTTCCATTCTAGAAGCCATATTTACAGAATCACTAATTACAGTCCCTTCCATCCTATCAAGGCTTCCAATAGTCCCAAGCATTAAATTCCCCGTATTAATCCCAATCCCAATTTCAATCGGTTTAAAGCCTGAATTATTTCTATGCAAATTGTATTCTCGTAAAATCTTTAGCATAGAAATTGCCGCATAAATAGCATTATCCGCAGTAGGGTCAGGAAAAAGTGCCATGATTGCGTCTCCAATAAATTTATCAATAAACCCATCATGTTCGTGAATTATGGGAGACATTTTTTTCAAATAAGAATTGATAAAATTGAAATTTTCCTTCGGACTCATACTCTCTGAAAGTGTTGTAAAACTTCGAATATCAGAAAATAACACTGACATAAATTTTTCGCTATAATCGCCTAACTTTACATTGATAATACTATCTTTACCGAGGAGTTTTACAAACTCTTGTGGCACAAACCTTTCATATGCCCCTGTCGTTTTAGATAGATTCAAATGATTTCTAATTCTAGTTAGTAATTCTGTTTTATTAAAAGGCTTTGTTAAATAGTCATTAGCCCCACTCACAAAACCTTGCACCAAATCATTTGTCTGATCTTTTGCAGTAAGCATCACGATTGGCAATATGCTGGCATTGTATTTTTCTCGAATTTTCAAACAAACTTCAAACCCAGTCATCTTGGGCATCATGACATCGAGTAAAATCAAATCAGGTATAGCATCCGAACTATTTAGAATGGCAAGGGCTTCTTGACCGCTTCCAGCTTGAAGGACTGTGTATTTTTCAAAGGAAAGATGGTTATACAAAACTTGTAAATTAATCGGTTCATCATCCACGATTAGAATTCTATATTCATTAAAATCCATAAAATCCGATATAACATCGGAAGAAATTTCATCGGGAGTTGAATCCTTTAATCTTGTAACTGTTTCTATTTGGTAGCGGGTGACTGCTTTTTCTTTAGATACTGGTAAGGTAAAAGTAAACACAGAGCCTTTTCCCAGTTCAGAGGATACTCGGATATTACCCCCATGCAATTCAATGAGTTGTTTGGAAATGGTTAAACCTAATCCAGTTCCGCCAAAACTTCTATCGGCTGATGAATCAACTTGTTCAAAGGAAATAAAAATAGATTCCAATTTATCATTAGGAATTCCTATCCCCGTATCTGAGATTGCGATTTCCATCATTTCTTCATTTAAAGTCGCCGCGATTTCGACATGACCGCTTTCCGTAAATTTAATCGCATTGCCGAGAAGATTATACATAATTTGTTGAATTCTATTTTCATCTCCTATAGCTGCGGGAAATTCAATCGGGATAAGATTACGAATTTCTATTTTTTTATTTTTAAGTTGTGTCTGTGATAGGGTTAATACTAAATTAGCCAGTGAATAAATATCGACGGATTTTTTCTCCAATGCAATCTCATGACTTTTCATTTTTGAAAAATCTAATATATCATTTACTAGATTAGCCAGTCTTTTTGCACTCGTAATAACCAATGATAAATTATAAGCAACTTTTTCCGATACATGACCAACAGCACCGTCTAGCATAGATTCGCTGAGACCAATAATTCCATTGAGTGGAGTCTTTAATTCATGAGATGTATTCGCTAAGAAATCATCTTTTAATTTATCGAGTTGTTTTAATGATTCATTTTTGTCTTTTAGCTCAAGAGCCAAGTCTTCCGATAATGAAAATGCCTTTGAGAAATTTTTCGATAGTAGAAAACTTTGTAACAGGATGAATGCGAAAAAACCAAACGGCGCAATATACGCAGTATTTATAATTAGGTTGCTATAAAGAAAATCATGAATGATTGTAGAGGAAAAAATCACAAGACTTAGTAAAAAAATTCCCGCTCCAGAAGCCTTTCTCTTAAATGCAATAGACAATACAATGATTCCATACAGAATAAAAACTAATGTTATAACTTGAAATGCTTGAACCGTGTGCGTATAAGTATACGAGTCTGTAAACAAAACAATAATACTAAACAATGCTGAAAAGGTATTGCAAGCTACGACCATCGGATAATAGGTAATATCCTTAAAAAGTATATAAAAGTAATTTATAAAAAATGGTAATCCAAGATAGAAAGTCAAGTATTCTAACTTCATTGGTATTTCCCAGGGGATGGTTGGAACTAAGAGTAAAATAGTTTTTTCGCCCGTCGCCAAGGTTCGAAAACTAATCAAGAGACAGAAAAACCCAAAGAATAAAGCTTCGAGTGCTTTCTTTCTATTTAAGTAGAGACCAATATGATATAGCCCCATTATGAAAACGCTTGAAAAAACAAAAAAGTCTAGAATAATCGAATAATAAATCTTCTTTTGAATTTTATCTGAATTTCCTATTTCTAAAGGATACCAAGGACCACCAATTCGATAATCATAATTTGAAACTTGTAAAACTATATCTAGATGTTTATTGTCTGATAAATAAGGAAAACTCATTGGCGTTGAACTTGGGTATGATGTCTCTTCGAATTCTGAGACGATTCCAGATTTAAAAACCTCTTTACCATTGATAAAAAGACGAGAACTTGTTCCGAAGTTTCTAGTGTAAAAACTTAAATTTTCTGTTTCCGAAATATCTAGTTGTAATCTATAAGTCGCGTAACCTTTAGCCGGTAGATACTCTCCATTAACTTGCATAGAATCCCAAGTATTTGGAAGTGGAGAATACATTTTTACATTCAGATTATTTGGATCAGAGAAATTCTCCGGACTTAAAAGTTTTTTCCAATAGAATTCCCATTCTCCATTCAAAGCAACAGGCGTATCCAACTCGGAAAAACGAATGTTCGTTAAATCAAGCTTTCCTTTTACTGCCACTGAATCGGCGTGCACCAACGCACCGCAAAAAAATAGAAAAATTAATAAACAAACTCTAAACATAGTGTTGGCTTCCTTTCAATATTGCGTATCCTATTTTTACGAAAAGAATCTGTCTACAAGTAAATCCTAAAGGGAGTTAATTCTTCTAGAAATTTGTATTCAACTTCTCGATAATTCTATCCCATTCTACTCATTTGTAGATAGAGATTAGTGTCCGGAGTGGGTTTGCTTTCAGACACACGTAAATCTCCATTGTATCATAAACTCCATCACTTTTGAAAATATATTCCAATGAATATAGAAATAAAAATTAAAATCACAATCCACATAAAGAAATTAAAACCGAAGTTAACTGCTTTAAATAAAAAATTAAAAGTCGACTGTTTTTGAATGAATGGTTTCAAAATAGTAAGAATAATTACAAGCCCAAAAAAAATTAATGTTACTATTTGTTCTTCATTCATAAATTTACAATTATACCTTAACTTAACTACTTTTACTTTTTTAACTTAAATGGATTAAAATTTTCTTCAATTCATTTCTTTGTAGTTTAAAAACTTTCCATTCTCTTTATCAATTAAAATTAGAAATCGTTTGGACTTTTGGGGAGCACCATCAGCAGAGTAAGTCCAGGTCAGATCGATTTCGATTCCTGATTCTATTAAAGAAAACTTTTTCTGAAAATCCTGGCTCAGTGTAGATTGGTGCTCAGTATGAATAGGAACAGAATTGTAGGCAGTGCGATTGATATCAATTCCGGTTAATACTCTGTATCCGCTAAATGCTTTTACTAGGTAAGGTTTATCAACTCGAAAAAGTTTTTCTACATAAAGGTCATCCCAGGATGAACCTTTCGTAAATCCGAAATAAACATATTCTCCCGATTCGTAGAGAATTTCCCAATTATGACCGATGATTTTTTTTATACTATTTTTCATTCTATTCTGGAAAAAGAAATCGACAGTGCTCACTTCTGCTTTTTCCAAATTCTTTCCGTTTTTAATTTCATTTACCTTTAAAGAATTACAATGAAAGAGTAAAGATAATAATCCCATAATAATGTATTTCCTATTTTTAAACATACTCAATTTTTCATTATCCCCTAAGTCCGGCTTGTCGTTGTAATTCAGCGGTTGTGGTTCCACCTTCGGGACTCCAACCTGGAGGTTTGAACATTACCTTGACAGCATTTATAAAAGAGCCAACTTGAAACATTTGCTTAAACATATTCCACCATTCTATATAAGCCACTTTGATTGGATTGTAGCTGTCAATGTTCTTTACGAGACCATATTTAGGAATTTCTTCTTCTTTTTGAAAACTTCCGAAGGCTTTGTCCCAGATGATAAATATACCAGCATAATTTTTATCTAGATACTTCAAGTCACTTCCATGATGAACGCGGTGGTGCGAAGGGGTATTCATCATTAGCTCCAAAAAGCCTAATGTCTTAACTTGCTCTGTATGAATGAAGAATTGGTAGATGAGGCTAATACCCTGTTGTGCGATCACCATGGCGGGAGGAAAACCTAAAAGTATAAGAGGAAACCAAAATACTGCATTGATCGATGAGCCTGTCCAAGTTTGTCTTACGGCAGTGGATAAATTGTAACTCTCTGAGGAATGATGCACTACATGAGATGCCCAAAAGAAGCGACTCTCATGACCTACTCTATGAAACCAATAATAGCAAAAGTCTTCTGCAAATAAAAGCACTAACCATGACCACCAAACCGGTTCAATTTTAAAAAATGCAAACTGTGAAACAAAAGTATATTCGGTAAAAACGACAGTAGCCGTTACTAAGTTAATCAATACACTTCCGACTCCCATTAGGATGCTCGTAAATGAATCCTTTATCTCAAATCGCTCTGGATTTTTTTTCTTTGCAATGATGTTTTCGATGAGAATGCAAATCGCAAACACAGGCACAAAGTAAACTGTTAAACTTAAAGGCTCCATTTTATTCCCTCTCTTGGAACGATTTTCAAATTATGGAAGTTTTTTTTCAAGACTAAATCTTTCGATTTAGAATATAGGATAAATTATGACTGATTTTAAGATGCCGGAAGCAGAAGTAAAGGCAGAATTCGTCCGAACGAATTTTGATGTTATTGCTTCCAAGTATGATTTGTTCAATGACCTCAATAGTTTTTTTCTGCATAGGTATTGGAAAAATTCTATTGTCAATTTAATTCACAATTCTTTTCCCAAAAAATATTTAGACTGTCTTGATCTCTGTTGTGGAACAGGAGATATTTCTATACGACTCACTGAAATGGAAAGTGTCCTTAAAGTTTATTCAGTAGATTTTTCTGAAAATATGCTGAATGTTGCAAAAGAAAGATTAAAAGGTGTTTCCAAATCCAAAGTTGAAATTGGTGATGCTACAAATTTAAATAATTATGCAGATGCAAGTTTCGATGTGGTTACAGTAGGTTTCGGACTTCGCAATGTGGATAATCTCCCTAAGGCGCTCTCAGAAATTTTTCGTGTCCTGAAGCCAGGTGGAATTTTTGTAAACCTAGATGTCGGAAAAGTAGAGAATCCAATCATTCGAGTATTTGCTGATTTTTATTTTTTTCAAATCGTGCCAATTATGGGTCACATGATTTGGGGTTCCAAAAATGACATGTTCGACTACTTACCAGTATCCTCACTGAGCTATCCCGACCAAGAAAATTTAAAAGCCATGATTGAAAAGGCAAAGTTCCAAAACGTTGACTTTAAAAATTTTGTATTTGGAAATGTAGCAATGCATTGGGGCAGAAAAGCTTAGTTTAACTAGATCAATCTATTTGAATTTTAGTCAATAAATTTCAAAACAAATGGTTGACTGAATTGCCGATACTATTATTATATCGAACCTGACAAAAGGAGATAACAATCTATGTGGTTAAAATTAGGTGACACAGAAGTAATTAATCTAGACTTTGTATCTACGATTAAAAAGAATGCAAATAATCCAACGATCGAAATTATTTACCATGATTTAAATAATATTAAGTCTCTTCCTTTCAAGGGAAACGATGAAAGAGATAGAGCATTTAAAGCGATCATTGAGAATCTTGCTAGAATGAAATTATTTTTTGAGTAAATATGAACACAATTGATGAAACACTTCTCGGAGAAGTAAAAGAAAAACTCGACCGAGTAAAATCCATTAACCCTTTTCAGTTAATCTTTTACGGTTCCAAATCACGCGGCGATGATAACGATCTCTCTGATTACAATTTCTATTTATTGGCGAGTCCAACAGATCAACTCAGAGCAAGTTTCATTCAAGAAATTTCAGAAGCATTAGACTTTATTGATACTAGCTCTGCTGTTAGCCTCGTAGCAGGTGATATGGATTCTCTCTCCTTTCGAATGAGAATTTTTGAACCAACTGCTGTTCACCTTTGTGAATTAGGACAAAGTGCTTATGGAAAGGGGCAAATAGAAATTCTCCGCAAAGAGTGGGAGTCTATCAAGGACAAGGGGTTTCAGAGAAAAATAATTGTAAACTATCTAGACAATAGATGCAAGTTTTACAAAAGTATCAAATCAAAGAATACAAAAGAAGATATTTCTAGAATCGAAAAGATAATTTCTCTCAATCTACAAATGTGGATATTTAATAACATAACAGATATTACCCCCACCGAGATTTGTTATATGGACATTCCTAATCGTCTCTATTCACTAGTTAAATTTCTCTACCAGGCAGAAGCAACTGATGATGTAAATCTACTCATCGACATCTACAAAGAAATTCACGAACTCAAACAAACAATTCGAATGACTCTCCCCTATTCCGAAGACAATCTGAGTCGAATCAAAGATTCAATTCAACTCATTCAAGGGTTGAGTAGTAATATAGTGAACCGCGCTTCTTAGTCTTGGTTATAGAGCGCTTCTACTTGTATAGCCGTTAACGCACGGTTATATACTCTCACATCATCAATGTCACCGTCGAAGTAATTTCCAGAAGCATCATTTCCGACCGAAAAGCCTGTGCTACTTGTAAGAGTTCCTGTTTTAGGTTGAAAATCCCACTCCTCTCCATTCAAATAGAGTCGCATATTAGCGCCGTCATAGACTGCCGTAACCAAATTCCATTCATCAATGAAATCGACTGGATCAATGACTAAATCCAAATCTAAAACCCCACCACTACTTGTATTCACGGTAAAGCGTAAGGTTACATCATCCAAGAACATCAATTGGAACTCTGGCACTGCCCCTCGTTTAAGAATAGAATAGGAAGGGTTTGATAAATCTGCAGGTGAGACCCAAGCAGAAAAAGATGCAGCAGATCCAAGAGCAAAGGAGAAAGTATTCGTAACCTCATCACTTCCTCCATCAAAATTAAACGCTTTGTCAGTTACTCCCCATAAATCGTAAGTTAAGGATAAAGCCACACTTCTTCCTACTTTAGTTCCATTGCGCGAATTTCCACTCGAGTCTGTTGTGTTTCCAGTGAACGCCCAAAAGAGTTGAAGGTTTGTGCTTAAATCTACTCCCGTCCCATCAAGGGTAACTGTATACGGACTGTAAGCAGTATCATTACTTGCCATCGTCATTATTTTAGAAAAGGTTGTGGCAGAGCTAGGAACGAACTTCACAGCGAAATAAGTAGCATCTCCCGATGCAACAACTGCATCTGGTTGCTCGACAACTGTAAATTGAGAGCCAGAAAAAGTAAACGGAAGTGTAAGCTTTAGATCAGAACCACCACCATTTATGATAGCAAAATATCTAGTGCTAGAAGTTCCGCCCGTTCCAAACCCAACGCCTCCATGATCATACGAATCACCAATATCAACAAAGTCTTCATTATCATTAAATAACCACATTTCGGGTGGAGAGCCTGGCACTATTGTTAAGTTACATGCTGCCTCCAAAGAATCTGACTCACAAAAAAGTTCATCATCCGCGGTTGCTGCCACATCGGAATTAACACTATCATATTCTGTTTGTGCTGCCTTAAAATCCTTTTTGAGAAAATCATCGGCTGCCTGTTTGCTTGCCACAACTCCACCAAAGTCAGTTGTAGACATGGTAGCAATCTTACCAGTAGCATCGTCTACTTTCTTTCCATCAAAGCGACCATCCGAGAAGTCTTCTTCCATAAAGTTAATGACTTTCTCCAAATCAGTGGATGTAGTGCTCCCATTAGCCACTCCTCCTCCAAGTTTATCTGCGGTTATTAGAACACTGCCAAGCTTTAGCGCATAAGAAGGATTGCTCGGATCAGTTTGGTCTAAAGAAAAACTAGTCTTATCTCTTTTTGGAAAAAAGGCATTTTCCACATCTTCATTTGCTTTATCGAGCAAAGTGGTAGCTGTGTTATTGGCAAACTCAACTCTATTATTATCTGCTGCGGCTCTTCCAAATGCTTTTCGGATTCCTAAAAAGACTCGACTTCGAGATGAAGGATTTATTGCGCTTAACGCTGAAAATCTTCTCGCTGCTAGACGTGTATAAGGGGTCACATTTGCAGTTCTGCTCGTTGCGCTTCCTGTAGGCTCGTTTATAATTGCCATAAGGCTATTCCCACCAGACCAAGGCTTAGGTGTATTTGTTTTAGTAACAGGAGAGAATACTTCTATCTGAGTTCCATCTGCTGGAACAACTACAACGCAAACAGTTGTGCCTGTTTTGTCGAAGGTAATACTGTATTTACCATTTGAATCAGAAACTGCCATAGAAATCGGAGTTCCATTAAGGGAGCCATCGTCTTTCACACATTGACCATTTGCAGGAGTTGCGAATACATTTACTTTGGCGTTAGTAATTGAGCCAGGTCCTTTTACACTGCCATTTAAGACGACCTTGTTTGAGTTGCCAGAGCCACCACTGCTTCCAAGACCCCCTGCACCTCCCAGTAATCCGCTAGCCGCTAAGCGCACATAGCGACCAGTCAACAAAGCCAACTCGGAAGCATCATTCTTGCCAGACTTTTGATTGCATGACAAAAATTCTATGAATATCGTAAACATCAAAAAAGAAAGAACTCTTCTGCTTTTCATTTTTTACTCCACTAGGTCAGTCTTCAATTAGCAGTTCTAAAGGTATTATACTGCAATTTTGATACCGAAATGAATCTATTTCGCCTAACTTTTGAATGCTTCTGGAAAATTTTTTCATTATTTTCAAAAAAACAAACAATCATTTATTAGAGCAGCTATGTTTCCAGAAGATTCATTTTTTTCAAGTAGAATAAATTATTAACGGCTAAAACGCTGTCATACTCACGATATTTACCGATATTACTTATGCTTTCGAGTAAATACACCGTCCCACCCTTCACCAGGAGGAGAACTCTTGTAGTATTCACAACGATCAATTAACATTTCCGCTGATTTGTCTTTACTTCCACGAGTTTCTTCGGACTGTTTAAAAAGCTCTATCGCGCGATCCCATTGTTGCGCTCGGTAAAAGGAAAAAGCTTCTTCGTAAATTTTAGCAGATTCTCTTCTTTTAACACTTTCCTCTCCTTTAACGGCAATTAGTTCAAAGAGCTGAACTGGTTCATTCTTTCCTTTTACTCGAACTATATCCAATTTTCTAGTAAAGAATTTTTCTTTGATTTTTTCGTTTGTAAATTCACTAATTAGAATATTTACACCATAATCTTTGCCGGCTGCTTCCAATCGTGCCGCCAAATTAACAGTATCCCCCATCATAGTATAAGAGGCTAATGCGTCTGTGCCCATGAATCCCACTTTGGCAAGACCAGTATTCAATCCAATCCTCACATCCATTTCTTGGGCATCTTTGCAATAAAGTTTATTTTCTGTCCAGTATGCTCTTAATTCTTTTAGTTTTTCTATCATCTCAAGTGAGGCACTTGCTGATTCAATAAAATGTTCCTCGCTATTGATTGGTGCGCCAAAAATTCCAACCACAGCATCCCCAATATACTTATCTAGCGTCCCATGATTTTTTTTGAGGATAAGAGTCATTGCACCTAAGTATTCATTCAAGAGGGCAGCTAAATCCGCAGAACTCAATTGCTCACTGATAGTAGAGAATCCAGCGACATCAGAGAAAAATGCTGTTATCTGCCTTTCTCCTCCCTTCTTCAGAGCTTCCAAGTCATTTAATGCTTCACTGACAATGGAAGGGTCAACCATGTTAGAAAGAACCTTACTGTATTTTCTTCTTTCTGCACCTTCGGTAAATGATAAATAACCTAGTGAGCCAAGAAAGGCAATTGGATAAGCCGTCCAAAAGCCAGCTAAAGGCAAATGTATATCAAGCTTAAATGCAAAGAGGGCTAATAGACTATAACCAATAAAAATTGCAACTGGAACTAAAACCCTCAAAGCCATTTGTTGAAAGAAAAAAGAAAAGAATACGCAGGTAGGAATTGTGACTAGAAGCAAAATAGCATTAACCCACGTTGGAGATAACTTTAAAAAATGCTTCTCATATAAATTGGATAAAGCTACCGCGTGCAGAATAAATCCAGGCATTTTTCCGTAAGGCGTTACCTTATCATCGAATGTTGCCGCAGCAGATGTCCCAACAATGATCGTTCGACCTTGAAAGTCTTCGGGATTCGCATCTAGACTTTTCAAATTTGTCTCACCGTTTAAAACGCGCTCATAAGATTCAATCATTGCCCAAACGGGTAATCGGGTAATGTGATTCATTTCATCTGGAGAATAATAATGAAGTCGCATTCTTCCACTTTCAAGAGGAACCTTCGCTGTATCCTCTTTCGACTTAATGGTTAAATAATTTCCATCCGTATCAAGACTTTCAATTGGTTTAATGGAATCATACCCTTTTAGAGGAAGTACGGGTAAATAAATATCTTCATATTTGAAGAGGAGAGCCATTCGGCGAGAAACCCCATCTAAATCAGAACCATAGGTAACAGAGTGCAAGTGATTGATGCGACTCATAATCTCTTCTGTAGGATAGGTGAAAATATTATACTTTTTCAGTTGAAGCTTATCTTCATTTGCCACATGAAAGGAAAGATTTCTTAAAACTGCATGTGTGTCAGTTGGAATCGCTTCTGCTTTGATATTCTCTTTTTCTTCATAGCGAAACTGAACTGCATGTGAAATTGGAATTCCTGCCTTCTCTAATTGTCCTGAAACCTCACCAAGAATTCTATCTTGTGATTCCTCCGACCTCTCTAAGAAAAGTATATCAAATAGAACCATGCTCGGTCCACCCATAGAAAGAAATTCAAGAATTGGTTTGTATGCTCCTCTTCTCCAAGGCCATCTTCCAAATTCCCTTTTATTTCCTAGCTTCTTAAAGGTATCTTCATCAAAATCAATTAGAATGATTTTGTCTGAAAATTTGTGGTTAGGGTTAAAGTATTGGTGGCGAAAATCAATTAAGCTATTCTCCAATCTATCGGTAATCCCGCTTAGACTTAGTAACAATAATAACAATAAAGGAACAGTAGATAGGATGAAGAACCAAAGGATTTTTTTCTTGTCTTTCATGAATAGCCTCAACGCAAAATAGGAGTTAGCAACAAACTATGTAAAGGAATGATTAATTCAAGCAGAAAAAACCATAAAAGATAACCACCGATAAAAGAACGAGAAAAAGTAATATGGATTCAAACTAATTTGTTAATATTCAAAAACTATAGTATATTTTTTCGGTGTTCATCGTCTTCATCGGTGGCATTATTCAAATTGACAAAAGTATACTTGCCTATATACTTGTTATTTAAAAAGGAGACTATGAATATGCCTCAATTATCACTTTATGTAAATAGTAATACTCTGAAGAAAGTAGAATCCGCAGCTAAACGAGAAAATATTTCCATTTCCCAATGGGTTAGAGTTAAAATTGAAAAGTCTATTGAGAAGACTTGGGCTGAGGATTACTTTTCACTCTTTGGTTCCATCTCCGATGAGACATTTCAAGCCCCAGTCAAGCTCGATTTCAAAAAAGATAGCAAGAGAAGTAAACTTTGAATTTTTTCCTAGATACAAATATCTGCATCTATTTCTTGAAAGGCAAGAAAGAAGAAATAAGCAAGAATCTTAAAAGAATAAAGCCAGAACAAGTTAAAATTCCATCCATAGTAAAAGCAGAGCTACTACTTGGCGCTGCTAAAAGCCAAAATTCGAAAAAGAACAAAGACCTCATTTTACGTTTTCTAGAACCATTTGAGATTATCCCCTTCGGAGATACCGAAGCAGAAATTTATTCTGAGATTCGAAGTGATCTAGAAAAAAAAGGAAAACCAATCGGACCAAATGATTTATTGATTGCAGCAACCGTAATCAGCGGCAACGGCACATTAATCACAAACAACGTAAATGAATTCAAGCGTGTTCCTTCTCTCAAAGTTGAAAATTGGGAATAGCTTCAAAGAGAGTAAATTCCAATTTCATTCTCTCGACCTCTAACCTGAATTCTACCGATAGATTGAATATTAAATTGCGAATCTAGCATTAATTTAGTATTTTCTGTAATCAATAAATCCTTTCCTACTTCTTTGCAATAGGCTTCTAATCTTGATGCCATATTAACTGTATCTCCAATGACAGTATATTCCAATCGAGTCAGTGAACCAATATTTCCAGCCAATACTTTTCCTGAATGAATTCCAATTCCAATTTTTAATTCAGGTAAACCATTCTTAATAAATTCCTGACTTAATTCCTTTGCAAGCTTTCTCATTTCAATTGCTGCATTCACAGCAGACTCAGCATGATTTGTAAGTGGAATAGGAGCTCCAAAAACAGCAAGAATAGCGTCTCCAATAAATTTATTCACAAGACCTTTTTCATTTGTAATGCAAGCACTCATTTGCTCGAAGTATTGATTGAGCCAGTTCACTACATCAGCAGGAGGAAGTTTTTCGGAGATAGTGGTAAATCCGCGTATGTCTACAAACAATACACTTACATCTCTTGTCTCTCCGCCTAATGCTAAGTTACCGTTGAGTAGATAATCTCTAACGCTTGGATCTACTACTTTCCCGAATGTATCCTTAATAAATTCTTTTTCTTTTATAGAAAGAGACATTTCATTAAAACGTTCCCCTAAATAACCAATTTCATCGTTTGAATTAACACTGACTGTCGCTTCCAAATTTCCCGATTGAAGTTGTCCGGTCGCTAACTGTAATTCTTTAATAGGATTGGCAAATGAATTTGAAATAAAGAAAGTAAGAACAGTTCCAATCAGAAATATCCCAAAGAATATAATAGCCGTTTGCGCATAATAACCACTTATCTTATTGTCAGTTAGAATAGACAGAATTAAATCCACCAAAAGAATACAGGGAGTAACGGCAACGGTAATATAAAAAATAAAAAATCTAAATCGTATAGAAATCTTTACAGTTCTAGAAATCGCGCTTATATTTTCACCAGCCAGCGTTAAGCGGATGAAGTTTTTGTTCACCATATCCATGATATAATACACTAGCACAAAACAAAGATTAGCCATTAGAATATTAAAGAAGGAATATTTAATAGAAGACATTGTCCCAAAATCAATGTTATTATTTTTTAAACTAATAAACGAGCCAACTAAAGCAAGTCCCCATCCAGCAAAACTAACCGTCGCATTGACAATGGGTAGATTGATAATAATGGATTTTATCTTTTCGGGCATGACCGGACGATCTTTCTTTAACATATAAAAAATAAGGGGCATATTATAAATATACCCAAGAGAAGTAGGAAAGATAAAGGACATGTAACTAAAAAACTGTATCACTCGATCATTAGATCGCGCGGCTTCCCCTATTTTAAAAAACTCTTCTGTAGTTAGTAGGAGTGGAGCTAGGAAAGTAAAACTTAAAGTTGCAACAATCCCATTGATTAAAACTGGAATGATTACATAAGCCAGAGCATATCCGATATACTTTCGTCTAGGCATATTATAATTTTTGTTCCAGTGCTTCGATAGATGTCTTTAGTGATTGTAATGATTTTTTTAAGTCGAGTGGACTATTCTTGTAATCCGCTTGAGCATTTAGAAATTGATAATAACCCTGATTGATTTCTCGAATTGGAAGAAGCAGATCATCGGGATTGTCTATCTTTTTCGATTTCTGTCTAAGATTGTAGACTTGTCTGTATCCAAATTTTGAAATTTCTACAATATAAGCAGGAACTAATACATAAAGAGAAGTATAGAATACTCGTAAAACTTTGTATTCGCCAGTAAAGATATGGTTTACATACAACCAGATAACACTGAATATCCCAACGGCTAAGGTAATATTAATCCTTGGCGTCGTAGGTGAAATATTATTTACTAAAATTAAAATCAGCGCACAAAAGATAAATAACAATATCACCTCTGGCGGAACTATCGTAAAAAATAAATCAAAGAAACTGATTAGCTTCTTGATTGACTCGATAAAAGTCTTAATTCCTAATAACTCGTTTAACGTGTTTTGAATACCCACTAATTCATTTTTAAATTTGTCTACAAAGTCTAACATGCGTTACTCCTATTTTAATGCCAATCCTTCTCCTAGATTCTTTCTAGTCGCCTGCAAGGATGTTGTCATAAGTTCTTACTCTTGAATAAAAAACAAACCTGTCAAATAGAATTCCTTCCTTTTACCTTTCAGCAATATAGTTCTAACATAGAAGCCACATAGAAGCCGGATTCGGCTTCTATGTGGCTTCTATGTCCCTCTTATGTGGCTCTTAGGGTAAAGGTTTAGCACAACAATGGATTAATATCTTTTATTGGTGCTCTCGGTGTTTGTTGGTGGATGTATAACGAGACAGCATTAACCATACTCAAAAAAACACTCAAGCTTATGAAAAAATTACCGATAGACATTATGTGAAACTAGATAGTATTGATTCTGTCCAATCTGTTATGCAAAGGATTCGCGAAATTTCCCAATTCACTCAGGAAATCGAAAAAGGTTCTTCAGAGAGTTTTAAACAGATTGCTGACAAGCCTGAATTTGCTAAAGAATTAGATTTGGCTCTTGGAAATATTGATTCCAATAAACAAATACATCCTACTATCTTACCTCCTAAAGAACTAACTTTAAAAGTAGACCCAGTTCGTGACCCTGAAATTGCCGAGTCAATAAAAGCAAAACAGCATAAACCTCGAACGATAGACGAAATCATTGAATTTGAATCAAAAGCAAAAGGTCTTGACCCTGACTTGGTAAGAGCAGTCGTCAAAGCAGAATCTAACTTCAACCCGCGTGCAGAATCTCCGAAAGGAGCAATGGGGCTAATGCAACTTATGCCCGATACTGCAGAAGAGCTAGGAGTAGAAAACCCTTTTGACCCGAGACAAAACATCAAGGGTGGAACTAAATACCTAAAAGAACTTCTTGATACATTTAAAAACAAAGACTTAGCGGTTGCTGCTTACAACGCAGGACCCGGAGCCGTTCGTAAATACAAAGGAATTCCTCCCTACTCCGAAACGAAAGGCTATGTTAAGAAAGTAAATAACTACCTGAACGAATACAGGTAAGTATCCTCTTTTCTATATTCGCAACCTAGACTATGTCAAATTCTGATACTAAGCATTTTGATTTAGAAGAGTTACGAAGTAATTTAGAAGACGATGAGGCTTTTTTAATTAGATACCTAGGACTTCTCAAAAATGAATTAGATTCATCTCTCCTTGTTTTAAAAGAAAAATTTGAAAAGCAAGATAGAGATGGAGTTTCCTCGACAGCACATAGAATCAAAGGAACTGCTTTAAATAGTTGCTGTGGAGAATTATCCGTATTAGCCCTAACGCTAGAAAAGACAAAAGAATTTGATAAAGAAGTTATGGGGCAATTAATTCAAAAAATAGAATCTGAAATCGCTCTCATAAAAACTTTACTCTAATCATTGCTTACGTATTAAAACCATTAGATTCGATTTATCATTTCCCTTCAATACTCCATAGCCATATTTAAAAGGTAAATTCTTTGCGTTTTGTTTAAACTCATTTTGTAAATCTGTTTGATCCGGAACATTAGGCGTATTCTGTAAACGAGCACGAGCAGTATATACACCGAAGACTTTTGCCTCCCATGCAACTCTATCGAATGCTTTAAATGGAATTGCAGAATCATCTTGCACTACTGTATCTGTTCTAGCTAAAATTGTTTTGATAAATTTTTCATACATCGGAAGTTGCAATACATATTCTGCTGATTTTAATAATAAATTTAGTCTTCCCTGGCTAACAAAGTATTTCCCCTCAGCCGTGTTTTCCTCTGCCGAATTCTCATTGATATACATTCTGAAAAAAGTAAGCTCCCTACTATACATATCCTTTTCTTTATGAAAATAGATTCGAACTGCTTCTATCTTGTCCGGATTTTTATCTGCAATATGAGCCTCTGTTTCGGGAATTAACTTTCCTGTCCTATCTAATTCTACTCGTTCCCAAAAGTCAATCTTGAGTCCAAGTCGAGTCATGAAAATGAGCAGCACAGGAGATGTTCCTGAAAAATGCGGATTAGCAAATTCCCGTCTCATTCTCTTTCTGGTAAAATAATTTTGTGCAGCCATCTCACCGACCATGCTCTGTATAGAATTAAGTCCTTGTTTCAATTGCTCTGGTGTTAAAGAATTTGGATCTGTTATTTTTCCTGCTGGCTCAAGTCCTACCATGATATTTGAGTTTGCATCTGGATAAAATGCATTTAGATTTACAAAGTCTGCACCACTCAGTGGGTAAAACGCAGTGTTAGCCGCTCCCTTGACTGGCATGAACTCAGACTTGAAAGGTTGAACTTTTTTTAAATAATCAGAATCAATTTTCTCCCAATAGGAATTGATTGTCTTCGCATACGACTTATAACTTGCGGACTCACTTAGTTTGAGAAAACGATTTTTTTCATCGAGTGGTAATCCAGAAAGAAATTGAGAAAGCTCATACCAGTATAAATCTGTATTTTCAGATCGAACCAGTCTTCTAGTTGAATCAGAACTTGCACAGGAAAGAATCAGCCCACAAATCAATAAATAGAGTAGCGGTTTAATGAAAGTAACCGGTCTCTTTTGTTTATCTGTTGGCTTACGAAAATAGGAAACCGTCTTTGATAAAAGTAAATCAGAACTTATAAGCATAATTTTTTAATACCTTTGTTTATTAGAAAGATAATTCTAGACCAAGGGATGTCGCATACTCAAAGTTTAACTGTGAGTGAATCGGAAGTCTAAAGACTCCAAAGTTGGAATAGTAATAATCTCTATTTGCATTATTTTTAAAATTAAAAAAGAAAGTTGTATTGTAGGAATCATTATTTCTTCCTCGAAAGGAAGCAGAAAACGAATTATTACTTGGTATACTCGAAGTCGAATCTGTTGGTCGATTCGTAGTTACAATATTATAAACATTATTCCCGATATAAATAGAATATCTTTTATACCGATCAAGAAAAAAGGTAAGACCGAATGCCGCATAATCTCTATTAAACAGAGAAGCCGCATCAGGTCTAAGAATTGTTCGCATTAAATTATCAGAAAGATAATTGTATTTTAAATTGAGCACAAAATACTTTAGTCCAACAGCCATTGCAAGTCTTGCTCCCTCAGACACATTGGTTTCATTGATTAGAGAACGATTGGAATTGTAAATTGCAGTTTGAAAGAGTAGATTCTTAGTTGGAGCAAGATTAGCCTGCCATTCAAATAGATTTTTATTTACTCGGTCTGCATCTTTGTAAGAAATTTCTGTATCTCTATAATAATTATTTCCATTTAAAAATCCGCCCTGGTTGTATCTATACGGATTATTGAGAGTAGACTCTCCTGCAATGAATCCAGTTGAAACGTATTTATTTCCAGTAAAACTAACTCCTGCACTGGTAGTCGGATATTGCTTTAAGCGATCATCAAAAATATCAAACTGAGTAGATTTAAAATTAGCAGTAAAATTAGAATTAATCTGATAGCTCATTTCTACATTTCTAACTTGCGTATTTCGACTTTGAAGTAAATTAGAAGTATCCGCTGTTTTGTTTTGATATTTATATTCTAAAATTTGATTTGCTATGGCACGAGTTTCGCCTATCGTATTAACAGAAATCTTATCATCTTTATAATAAGTAAATACATCCGGCTGTAAATTTTGATACGGTCTAATTTGATTATCATTCAAGAAAGGAGTAAGAACATCTTCATTCGGAGACTTGCTATAGCTACTACCCCATACTGATTTAGAAATTTCATTTTGTATTTCACGAATGGTCTTGATAGAAAAAAACTTTTCGTCTTTCATTTCTTTCTGTAAAGTTGCATAGGCTTTCCTATCAGGGCTCTTAGAAGGAAATGTATCTTCTTTTTGAAAATAGTATCTCTCTTTTTTTTCAGGAGGATCAAGTGGCGTTAAAGATAATATGGTAACAAATCCTATTCCATAAAGAATAGAAACAATGGCTGAAAATTTTGTATTGAGGACCGTTGACCCATACATGATTTTACAAAGACTAACTAAGTTAATCTACGACCTTTTATGAGTCTTTTTCAACTTCTTTTTTCTTTTCTAGTCGATCTTCAATTCTACGAAGAATGCTATCAGGAGTATACTTTCCATCCTTTTCCGTTTTGCCCATTGGCATTTTTAATATTTCAGGAACTACATCTGTTACATGAGAAAAAGAAACAATATTGAACTTATTGTCTTGAATCGCTTTCATAACTTCGGCAGATAAAACTAGGTCTTTGGCGTTAGCAGTCGGAATGTATACATAGAAAACGTCTTTCGGACTACCTAATAATTTTGAGATGGCAAACCAGGCTTCTACTTTTTGATTGATCGCACCAACGGGCATTGTCTCTCCATATTGAGACATTGACCCTGTTATTGCAACATTGCTTGGGATTTCGTAACCAGATAAAGCGGATAACGTCGCAATTAGTTCTGCTACAGTTGCAGAGTCACCGTCCACGATAGAATGGCTTTGCTCAAATAAAATAGAAATATCAACGGCAAAGGCACTGAAGTTCGCAAACAATCCTTTTAAATAGGATTGCAAGATAAATACTCCTTTATCATGAACATCGCCTGAAAGATTTACTTCTCTTTCAATGTTAATAAAGTTTCCACTACCCATGAGTGCACGCGAGGAGATAACACTGACTTGCCCATATTCTTGGTGCGTAGAGTAAGGTGTAAAGATGGAAAGTCCATTGATTCGACCCAATCGCTTTCCCGATACAGTCATATTATACATACCATTCTTTAAATCTTCATAGTATTTCTTTTTAGGAAGTGAATCTCTTTTTTCAATATTCAAAATCGCCGTATCAATATCTATGTCAGTGATTGTAGATCCTTTTACATCTTTTTTAGATTTAGAAAGAACCATTGCTTCTTCATAGATGGTTTTAATGTCTGTTACGTTGAGAGAGAACTTAGACTTGCTTTCATTTAGTTTAAGTGCTTCTTCGAGTAAACGCTTCTTAGCCGACAAAGATGGAACGGGATAGTCTTTCAAGCTTAGCGTATCAATTAATCCCGAGAAACGAGAAATATTTTTCTTGTTCAGCTCTGCCTCATACTCAAGATCAATTTTCATTTTGAATACTTCGTGAAGATTACTATCTCTCTTTAATAATTGCTCATACATATGCTCTTCTCCAATCAATATAACTCTTACATTAATTGGAAATTGAGGAAGTGTTCTATCTAAAGATTGAAAGAAGTTTAATTCTGGTAAATTGATAAAGTCAATTTTTTCTGTTAAGAGACAAGATTTGAGTAAGTCATACACAACTGGCTCTTGCACAAGTCTTGCAATCGGCAATATCAAAAAACCGCCGGTAGCTTTGATGAGATTGCCAGGATGATATTTCTTTTCAGTCGGAATTCCTACAAGGCTCATCGTATTCGGAGTAGGATCATAAATGATTGGAGTTGTCTCTGCATCTGGATCAAAGAGTGGAGTCAAACCCTCTTTGTATTCGGGGTCTTCTACAATCGAGTTACTTTTTCTAAAATAATAGAACTTAGGAAATTTATTCTTTGTGGAATACTCTTTCTTGAGTAAGGAAGTAGTGCTACTTCTCTTTCCTGCACCTTCATCTCCTGCTATGATGAAATGCTGATAGAATTGAGGATTGTCCAATGCCTGTCGAATCTGCTTTAGAGCATCTGTTTGAAAAATGAAATACTCTGGATGAAATTCCTTATCCTTTAAATCTAGTTTTGCAAAATCACTGTCTTTTAAATCTACAGATACATCGGGCTTTGTCAATTTTTTTAACATATCTGCTATTCTTTCAGTATAGTCTTTTACTGCAATTAGATATTAGAGGCACACTCTGAATTTCAGGCATAATCACAAGTATCTGACATAACATAATGGAAATTCAGTCGCCAAGGTTCAGTAATGTAATTTTACGAAGAAAGGCGAATCAGAAAGAAATGTTCCATTTTTTGCACACATATTGACTACTTTCTTACCTATTGGAGTAAGGAGCAAAAAAATGAATCTACACCAAGAAAGTTATTGCCATATATATGGGTATTCCAATATAACAACCCATATGAAGACAACCATTGATATAACTGATAGTCTATTATTGGATGCAAAGAACACGGCAAGCAATGAGAATATCACTCTGCGGGAAATCATTGAGGCGTCCCTTCGTAAATACCTATCCGAGAAGAAGGCAATCTCTAACTTTGAACTCAAGAAAAAATCCTTCCATGGTTTAGGTCTACAAGCAGGAGCTAGCCTTGACTGGAATGTCCTTGCAGACCAGATTTACAGTTAAGCGATGATCGCAATAGATACGAACATTCTGATCTATGCACATCGGGAGGATAGCCCTTTTCATGCCAAAGCCCATTCTCTAGTCAAAGAAATGGCAGAATCAAAGGCTTCCTGGGCAATTCCTTATCCCTGCTTACACGAATTCTATGCGATTGCAACCCATCCTAAGATATTCAACCCACCCACTCCAACAGAATTAGCTATTGAGCAAATGGAAGCTTGGCTAGAAAGTCCTACTTTGCATTTGCTTGGCGAATCTCCTGGCTATTTCGAAATTTTAAAACAAAAATTGCTTCTTGGAAAACTGCAAGGAGCCAAAGTTCACGATGCTAGAATCGCAGCTATATGCATTCAAAGCGGAGTGAGCCTACTCTATTCTTCCGACCGTGACTTCAATAAAATCTCAGGACTTAAAATTCAAAACCCACTGACTCAATGAAAAGCTTAAAATCAAAAGTTATAATCGGTCTCTTAGGAATACAAATCATTATCTTTGCAGCACTGGGCTATACAATTTTCAATATCATGCAAAAAGAACTAGTAAATAAGTTACGAGCCTACATGCTTTCCCTCGCTCAAGCTTGTGCTGGTTCAATCGACCCAATTAAGCATTCTTCTTTTACCAGTCTAGAAGCACGAAAAGATCCTGACTACTGGCGTTACTTTAAATACCTGAACACAATCTATACACGAGAAGAATACATCAGTTATATTTTTACTTTAAATTACGACAAAGAGAAAGACAGTTTTTTCTATGCAGTAGATGGAGCAACAGCTGAGTCAGATAAGATTTGGATGGAGTCTAGTCTTGTTGGATTCTCTGTGTATAGCAATCAATTGGGGCAACTCACTGTTAGATACGATTCTATTGAGCAAACAAATGATTTCACAATCCAAACAAACAAAGGACAAATCCAGATCGGAATCATCAATAAGGGCAGACTAAAAAAAATCCTTATCAATGGAATGGAAGTCATCAAAGTGATTGCAGAAGACCCACTAATCGTTCTATCTGCGGGAAAAGAAGTTCATCCACTCAATAGAAAATTAAAGATTCAAATGCCGCTGTTTGAATCAAACGAAATTTTTACATTGACATTTACAGGCAAAGGGGAACCCGAATCAGACCCTGGAGCAGAATACATTATTTCCGAGCCAGAAAAAGAAAAGAATAGGTTTATACTAAAGAGTGGCAAAGATCATGTAGACGACGATGCGAAGTCAACTTCGTATGGAAATGATATTACCGCAACAGCAATCATTAAAGATGCTCTTGGGAATCCTATGGGCATGGTAATTATTTATATGGAATCTAAAACCTTTAAAGAATCCAAGGATGCTTTCCTGGCTACAGCGTCTATCGTTTTCATTTTTACATTCTTCGGCACAAGCCTTATAGGTTTTCTTTTCGCAAATTACATTTCCAATCCAATCTCTAGCCTTAACCGAGGAGTAAAAGAATTAAGCGAAGGAAATTTACATACACAAGTGATTCTTCCAAGAGAGGACGAGTTTGGGGACTTAGCAAAAAGATTCAATCAAATGGTAAACAAGATTCGAATTGAAAAAGAAAACTCAGATCGTTTGAATATTGAACTTGCTACTACTGTGGAGGCTTACAGTCGTTTTGTGCCAATGGAATTCTTGAGCGAACTCGGTCATGATAGCATTATCAATGTAAAATTGGGTGACCAATTAGAAAAAGAAATGACTATCCTTTTTTCAGATATTCGTAGTTTTACATCCCTATCAGAAACAATGACTCCGGAAGAAAATTTTCAATTTATAAATGGATACCTTGGTAGAGTAAGTCCCATTATCCGCAAACACGGAGGATTTATTGATAAATACATTGGGGACGCAGTCATGGCACTGTTTCCCAACAAGCCCCAGGATGCGATTCTCGCTTCTTTAGAAATGCAAAAAGAAGTTTTTATTTACAACTCTCATAGGCTAACAAGTGGTTATACCCCAATTCAAATCGGCATAGGACTTCATACTGGCTCAGTGATACTCGGCACAGTAGGAGAAGAAAAGCGTATGGAAGGAACTGTTATTTCGGATGTAGTGAATACCGCATCTAGACTAGAAAGCCTTACAAAAACATTCGGGGCTTCTATCTTAATTTCGGATGAAATATATACTTCATTATATTCTATAGGTCAATATCAATTCCGCTTTCTAGGACGAATTAGAGTAAAAGGGAAAAGAGCGTCTATTAGCATTTACGAGCTATTAGACGCAGCACCAACAGACACCATCGCTCAAAAGATTCAAACAAGAGAAGACTTTCAGTATGCTTTAGAATTGTATTGGAAGCAAAGCTTTTTTGAAGCATCCGAAATTTTCTCGGAAATTCTATTTAAAAATAAAAAAGACAAAGCAGTTGAATACTACTTAAAGCAAATTCAAAGATATATTAAAATTGGCGCTCCCGATAACTGGGACGGTGTAGAAGAAATGGACGCAAAATGAGTATTATCTCTCGTAAATGCTAACAGCACCTAAAGTGATATTTACTTTGATAGTAATTGCTTTTTCATTTTCATTATAAGCGCGAGTCTTGTAAACATTTTTGAAAAAGGGAATAAACCTGAGTCCATTAGGAAGAGTAACAACTCCAAGCGTTGGATAAATCAAAACGCGAACAGGGGCATCTCCTTTGATATATATATTATTCTTCGCAAACATGGTATTAGTCTCAATAAACGTATTTCCGCTACCAACAGGCAAACCGGTAAAATCATTTTCACCAACACCAAAAAAAACATTGTATGTATCGGCAGCTACAGTTGGTGCAATAGCGGGACCTTTCCCTACAATCGTATTGCTTCCTTCTGGATCATTTCCAAATCGCAATTCACTAAACATCATTTGAATACCAAGGAGGATAATAAGAAATACTCCCACAGGCTTATAAACGACTGAGTTTAATTTAAAAAAATACCGTAAGAAAAAAAACATACCTACGCCAAAAAGTATGATTCCGATTATAGTTGGCGCAATTGATAAATTCATAGATGATTCCGTTCCTCTTTAACTGTATCGGCGGAATTTTGATAAAAATAATGTTTTTAAGATTATTTACGACAATGAGTTCCTTTGGAAATTTTTGTTACATCGAATTAAGGTTACAGAAAAATGGTAAGGGTATGAAAAAAATTCTGTTTTTCGCCCTACTACTCCTTCTTGTCCATTGCCAACGTGTAGAAAACCAAGCCATTCCAGAATGCACAAAGGCATATCCAAACATGAAATGCATCCCTGCCGGAAATTTTATTCGAGGGAGCAATGTCTATGAGAAAGATGAAAAACCAGAACAGATCATTTACGTTTCTGAGTTTTACATGGATACCTATGAAGTCACAAACGAGGACTTCAATAAATGCATAGACGCTGGCAAATGCAAAGAATGCTTAAAGAATAAAACTTGTAACTACATAGGTCCCCGTTATGGCAAGCCATACATGGGTCCGAAGCAACCAATCGCGGGCGTTAGCTGGTATACCGCCAAAGAATATTGTGAGTATATGGGGAAGCGATTGCCTACAGAAGCGGAATGGGAGAAAGCAGCTCGCGGAGTGAACGGAGATATCTACTCTTGGGGAAATGAGCCTGCCGATTGCACTCGTGCTGTCATAGAAGAAAATGGGAAAAAAGGCTGTGGAAAAGACAAAGACCTTCCTACTTCGGATGTAGGAACAAGAGCGAGCGGTAAATACGGATTATACGATATGGCTGGAAATTCTTGGGAATGGGTAAATGACTTTTACACAAAGTCTTTTGAAGTATGCGGTGAAGATTGCTCCAAAAAAGATCCGAAAGGTCCTTGCGACGGAAAAGAAACTTGTCCGGGCTTTGAACGAAGAGTATTAAAGGGAGGTTCTTGGTGGTGGGATAAAAACTACGCTCGTGGCTCTAAGAGAAGACACCATGATCCTAAGAATTACCCGGAATACCACCATTTTGGTTTCCGATGTGCGAAAGATTAATCTAAAAGTTCTGTATCCATTGCTTGCGCAGGATAAGAGCCTGTATCCATAGATCTAGACGAATTCTTGGATTTGTTTTTGGAAGCTATCTCTGCATACTCAACCGTATAAGGAGTCCATGGGATCGCTTTTAGTCTAGCTAAAGGAATCTTCTTTTTCGTTCCTTCGCAAATTCCATAGGTTCCATTTTCAATCTTTTCTAGGGCTACTTCAATTTGGTTTAAAAGGTCAATTTCATTTTCTGTAAGAACAGAACTTAAAGCCTCTTCATTGATTTCAGAAGCAATATCAGCAATATCACCAACTTCTTTAAGACCTGAAGGCGAGCTTTTATCTTCCCAAGTGTTTAGCTTGATTAATAAATCATTTTTCTTTTCAAGCAAGGCTTCTTTTAATTCATCGAAGCCTTTACTAGAAGACTGTTTGGATTGTGATGCTTTAGATCCCATTTTTATGCTTTAGATTCTTTATGGTCTGCATGTTTTCTGCAAAACTTGCAAAACTTTTTAGTAACTAATTTATCAGATTTTAATTTCTTATTTTTTGTTTGAAAATAAGCCGATTTTCCAGGAACTTCGCAACCAGTACACGCTAATTTAATAATTTCTCTCATAGTTTAAGCCATAAAAAAGGATAATTTTTTTTCGTCAAGGTACTTATAATATATACAAAGATCCACAAAAATCTTTAACAAAAAAAAGGCTTGGACCTTTGTATTTTCTTTAACTACTCACCTTACGCAAGGTGAGTGACCAGCGTTCCCAGCGCTGAAAGTGGGCACCTAACGGTGGGTTCGCTGCCGCGGGCAATAGTTTTAATCAATTCATTAGATTCATCTAATATTCTCAATTTCATTAAAAGTGGCATAGCATTATTCTTTTGCGTAAGGTGAGTTAAATTACTTACAATTCATATCCGCAATAGTGCCGGTTTTAAGGACACCCATGAGATAATATGTCTTTTTGCCATTTTCTAATCTACAGCCATGTTTTTTTCCACCAAAAGGTTGAGTTGGAATAAACATATAAGGTCCTTCTCCAATTAACTTACCACTAGCATCATACTCTTTGGCAGTAGTTTCTTTTCTTACTGACTCTGGAGATTTTGCTTCGTCAGAACTTTGAGTTGTTGCAGGAAGAATTTCTAGATATTTCTTACCGGCTTTGTAAAATGTAAAGGGAAGGGCAGGAATCATCTTATCATTCATCTCGTCGGTCTTATCATCAATGCTAAAAAGAGAAAGCATCATATTCCCTTTGCCTTCCAAGTTTCCCGATTTGTCATATAATTCCCCGTTTTGCATCATGAGTGCATTTGCCATGGTTCCCTTACATCGCATTTTATTTCCTTTGTAAAAGAATTTCCAGTCTTTTGTAGGAAGTCCTTTCTCGTCATAAGATCCAACAGAGAATAAATCGCCAGATTTATAGTATTTCTTCCATTCGCCCACATTGAGTGACTTTCCGTTCACGTTAGGAGTCGGACAAGAAGAAGTTTGCTCTTTCATTGTCCGTGTATCCTTTACTTCTTTAATTTCTTTGTAACCGGATTCAGAGTCTTCTTCCTTTTCTTCGGATTCTATCGCTCCTGGCTCGGCTTTGCGGTTTCCTTCTGAATCAATGGCTCCGGTTGGATAGTATTGTTTCCAAAATCCGATTTTATAATCTTCTTTGTAATTTCCTTCTGCTGCTTTTGTAACACCATCCGGCTGATAGATTGTAGCTGCACCATCTCTTTTATTGTTATTATAAAGAAGGACAGCTTTCAGTTTTCCTGGTTTTTTATCTTCAACGGTATATTCTGTCCATTTTCCAGTCTTTTGCTCTTTTGTGAAAGTTCCTTCACACATAGCCAATTCAGAAGCTGTCTTCTTCCAGTAAATTCCGTGGCGCTCCCCTTCTACATAATTGATTTCTTCGATTTGAGCACCCTTAATACTGAACTTTTTCTCTGTTCCGTGTTTTTTTCCGTCTACGAAAGGAGTTTCCTTTAATTTCTCGCCTGTCTCATAGAGTAATGTCCAGACTCCGTCTTTCTTATTTTCTTTGAATGCTCCGAATTGTTTTTTGACTAATTTCTTAATTTTAGTGGAGGGATCGTATTTCTCTTCGAATTCCTCCCAGATGCCTTCTTTTTTTCCGTTCGTATAACTGCCTTTCATCCAAAGAACACTGTATTTTTTCTTAGGATCTACTTGGTCAGTTATTTCCATGTATTCCTCCCAGGCTCCATCCTTAGTAAATCCCTTAATCGCGCCTGCATCCATTTTACTAATTTGTTCAGGCGAACAGGCATTAGCCGGACACTGTGTTTTAACAATACCTTTGCCTTTCAGATTAAAAGTTTCAGGAAATTTCTCTACTCGAATGTTCGGAGATTCAAAAGAAAATTCTGCTTTTTTATCCTTCTGCATAAACGAAGCACAAGAAATCAAAAAGAAAGAAAGGACAGTAACTATTTTTAAAGAATACATGGGCACCTCTGTAATTTGCCTTCTATTATTTCCGATTTAGCTTTGGATTCAATAACTTTTTAAGGAAACTTCTTTAACCAATCCACGCCATCTTCATGGGAGGTTACATTTATGGTAACAAAGCCAATATCTGTGCTGACTTCTTGCCAATAGTCATTGGAGAGCTGAGCCATAGCATTCTTTGGAATAACAGTCGCAACGTATTTCATTCCCGCCGTTACTGCACGCGGAATCCAGTCATTTGCTAACCAATCCTGAATTTGCTCACTAAAACCGCCAAGAGTTTTGCCAGTATTAATAATCTGGCGATCACATTTTCTTTCAACTATGAAGGTTAAAAGTTTTTCGAGTGATTCTTTAACTTCTTTGTCTAAGACAGAAAAGCTTTTCCATTCAGGACATAACGCTTTAGAGGAAGGATCCCAATAAATTGCAACTACTCCATCCCTTTCATATAATTTTTCCATCGAAACCTCTTAGATATGCAATATATTCCAATTAACTCAAAGACAACAACTTTTATTTGCTTAGTCCTCTAAGAATATTTTCTAGCAAGCTTTTACCACGCTTCGATCAGCTTTCGATGCATATTGCCCTAGTAATCGAATCATGAACGAGAATAGTTGAAGTCCTTATCATACACTGGAAAAACTTATTATGATTTTTTCCATTGACATAGGAGTAGAATCAAATAGAATTAAAACAACTACCATGCAAGCGCTCTCTTTTACAATTCCCGATTACCCGATTATGGACGATGATCGTTTGTATAAATTCTGTGTCTATAATCACGAAATAAAAATTGAAAGATCCTCAGAAGGAGAAATCATCGTAATGTCACCCACTGGCGGAGAAAGTGGCAGAAAAAATCTAAACGTTGCCTATTATATTAAGGATTATCAAAAAAAAAATAAAACTGGTGTAGCGTTCGATTCTTCTTCCGGTTTTATATTACCAAACAAAGCAATGCGATCTCCCGATGCTGCTTGGATTTCTAACGAAAGATGGGAAAGCCTTACTCCAGAGCAAAAAAGAAAGTTCCCTCCTCTCTGTCCTGATTTTGTAATCGAGTTACTTTCTGAATCGGATAGTCTCTGGCAAACACAAAAGAAAATGGACGAATGGATGGCTAACGGCTGTAAGCTGGCATGGCTCATTGATCCGTTTCAACGAAAAGTTTTTGTATACAAAGCATCTCAAAAAATGCGAATCCACGAAGACTTTGAAACTAGTATCGACGGGGAAGATGTTCTTCCTGGATTTGAACTACCGCTAAATGAGTTGGATGAGTGATGCTTGGTCACCTTATCTTTCTAGTAATTTGTAATCAACTTCTCCTATAATTATTTCCATTCTGATGCCTAAAATTAAAAGCATAAAGCAAAAATGAATTGTGTCTCTTTCATAAAAAGATCTTTTGATTTACCATCCCTTCAATGCATATAATATTCAATTTCGTTCTCTATTATTTTATTCAATATTTCCCCTTCTGTGCGAGCGGGCACATACGTTTTTTCTGTAACAATGTTTTTGTGATTATCATACAAGAAAATTCGTCTGAAATTTAATTTCCCGGTTTGTCCGAAACAAATCATCTCATAGATCAGGTTGTCGGCTGTGTAAGTGTATTGGTAACTTGCTGTGAATAAATTTAAACCCTCTGGTTCTGATTCGCTTTGTTTAAGTAGATTTCCATATTTGTCTAACGTTTCACTTCTGAATTTCAAGATTTTATTATTCCTATCGGAAATTTTTGTTACTTTAATATCTGGATCTATGTAAGTTATTTTGTAGTTGGAAATACCCTCGTTGCGTTTGGTTATTTGCATATCGGTAAGTTTATTATCTTTGTTGTAATACGACTCAATCCGCTCCTCTTCCCTACCAGTGGCATTGTATTTTATGAATGATTTGTTTCTGTGTTCGTCGTTGTAAAAAGTAACTTCACGTTCAGCACATTTGTTCCCCGACATCAATACTTTTTCAATAACTCTCAACTTTTCGTCGAGTTTATATAAATATCTCATGTCGTAAGTGCTGTTTACAAATATCTGTATTATATTTCTGAAATCATTTGAATACTCAAATTTATAACAAGAAGAATCCAGTCCATTTAATTCAGTAAAACGGGAAAAAGCTATAACAGCTTCTGGGAGAAAATCTCTAATAAACATCTGGAAACATGTTCGCACAGGAAGTCCGACACTATCAGTATAATACGTCTTTGAACCTATTCTTTTTACCGGTCCGAAAAGTTTATGAGAAGCAGTAGAAAATATATTTGTTTCGTTCATTGTATAATTAGAAGAAAGTATAACTCACTCCCATATTCAATGTAAAAATTCCATCCCACTAGCAATGCTCAAAATGACTGCAATCACTTCAACTTAAAATACTCACTCATCGCATAACGCATGAAGGGATGATAACAATCTTTGGCGATATGACCGCCGTCTACGAACGAATTACAGTAATAATCCTCTGTATTGTCCATGTCTCGAACGTTAAATCCGTATTTTGCGCTAATGCTATTTACCTTTTTATACCAGGCATCTACTTTCTTACCTACCTTTTCGGATTTACGCATTAGGTCTTGCATGGGTAGAGAGCTTTGAGGCCAGACGATGACTGTTTTTATTTTTGCGTCGGATAATCGCTGTAATATCTTTTCGTAAAAAGCATATTGCATTTCTGAATCTTTGTAAGATGAAAAAAGCCAATCAATTGTGCGTTGACTGGTTGCTTGTAAAATTCCAAAGTCACGCTCTACATAATTTTCTACCAGAGACTTAGAGCTTCCCTTACTCTCTAAAAGTATGTCTTTGATTTTATGACCTTCTTTGGCGATGATTTCATATTTAGGATCAGTTAGTCTTTTAAAGGCAGTATCTAGGTGTGGTTTGTTCTTACTTGAGGCAAATAAGTATTTGCCTAAATAAAAGCTTACATAGTCTTTTCCAAATACATTTGCATACTTTAAAACAAATGGTAAATCAAAACTATAGGTGAGATTTGAATTTCTAAATATCGGAGTATTCGAGTTAAATTGATTTGGATCTGATTCTAAAAGGACGAAATCAGGATTGATTCCTGCATCTAGAATTTTTTCCAGATAATAGTAATAATACGCAGGCGTGGTAACAGCAGAGGAGAAATTGTATATATCCCAGTTTGGATAAAATTGTTCTAAGTCTTTTGAATCAAAGTATAATAGCCTCGACGAGCCGAGGATAATCATGAGTTTCTTGTCTGACTTTCTTTTCTTTAACATCTCAAACAAGTCTTCTCTTGTCTCGTAGTAGATATAAGTAAAATCCGATTTTACATAAGAGCGGACTTTATCTAGAAGGAATACTTTATCGAATGCAAATAAGATAAAGAAGAGAGCGAGTGGATAAAGTAAAAACTTTTTATTTCTCATTGAGTTCCTTCTTGTCGGAGTTTTTAATGTAAGAGATAATCTCCGGATAAATGTATTCTTTAAAATCAGAATTGAGCCTTTTCTCGCCGGTGCCATTGTAATGAATCGACTCAGAAAAAGCGGATAATGGATAATCCATTTCTGGATATTCTAAATACTTTGCATTGGGGAATAATGCTGTTTTATCTTTAATGGCAGGAGTTACAGATTGAAAATACTGAGTTTGATTTAAGCCTTCTACGCGCGGAATATTTAACACTAATACTTTGATTTGTTTTTCTTTGCAAAAGTTGAGAAAATCAGCTAAGGGATCTAGGTCGTATTGTTTTACTTTATTCAAGCTCTCAATGTATTTCACATAGCTTTTTGCTACTTCATTTTCATCTGCGATAAAATAATCACCTAAGTTAATTTGTCCATTATGACTCGATGTGATAGTTTCAATCATACGATTTTGTCTGGTATGATAGGTTTCTCTCGATGTAAAGGTTTCCATCTTTAATCCATTTAGTAAATCCCCAAAGCCCTGTCTGTATTTAAAAGAATACATCATGAGCGGCAAATACTCTTTTGCGATAAACAGCAATTCGCCCCCTTTGTATTGTTCGAAGCTTTCTGGAAATGTAAATAGATTTAAAAGACGATGCTTATATTGATTCCATAGATTCTTATCTGTATCAAATGTCTTTGCTTTCGATTGATTGAACTGTTCGGGATCAGCCGCCCAGATTACTAATTTTGGATTTGCATGATTCTCTAAGTATTTCTTCAAAAAGAATTTAAAGTAACGGGGACCCGCAGCAGGCAAACTAAAATTATACATGGTAAACTCGCCTTCTTTTTCTTTTACTCCGTGAATCGAAAGAGAGCGACTGTCGCCTAATAGCAATATGTCAAAACTTTGCTTTTTATCTTCCGCGATTTGCTTTTTATAATAAGTAAAGAAAGACCCTCCTCCTTCTAAGTAATGCAGGTTAGGAATAAAATACAAACCTACTTCAATCATTACAATGAGTAGAGCCGTTATAGTAAACGCTGGAACTTTTTTAGAATACGAAATAAATGAATTCATTTTTGTTACAATTCCCCATGATGATGATTGAATAGAAAATAAATAGATAAAAACAAACTCTGTAGAATGTCTTTAGCTCGAAGATAGAATACTCATTATTCTTTATATACTGATAAAATTCTATCAGTAAAAAGGGAGTAGCCAAACGGAAAAATTTCATTACTATCTTTGGATCAACCGTTCCAAATTCTAGAAATACTTTTTTAATTAAAGTGAACGCAGTTGTTATATCCTGCGCTCGAAAGAAAAAGCAAGAAAATACAAGGACTACAAAGGTAAATAGAACATTAAAAGGAACCAAGTATTTATTGGTCGGTGGACGTTTGCTCCCATCCTTAGGTGCTGTCACTTTTCTAAGCACTCGATACAAACCATTTACTATTCCCCAAAAGAAACCCCATAGCACAAACGTCCAATTAGCCCCATGCCAGAGACCGGACAAAAGAAATACAATCATGCTATTCAGATGCTGCTTGAATTCACTGTCATTCTTTCCACCAAGAGGAACATACACATAATCTCTAAGCCAATTCATAAAAGAAATATGCCACCTTCTCCAGAAGTCATTTATATTTTGAGAGAAGAGTGGATGGTTAAAGTTACGAATGAGTTCAACGCCCATGAACTTAGAAATACCACGGGCTATATCTGAGTAACCGGAAAAATCTCCATAGATTTGAAAGACGAAGGCAGCAGAGCCAAGAAATGCTTCTGCCCCAGTACGAGTCAATAGTGTATCACCTTGTGCGAAGAAAGGATCTACAATAGTCGCCATATTATCTGCGATATATATTTTTTTATAAAATCCAAATAGAACTAAGAATGCGCCTTGTTTGATATTCTCGAATGTTACTTTTCTTTCGTTAGTAATCTGCGGCAATAAATTAGTAGCCCGCTCTATCGGTCCAGCTACAAGCTGCGGAAAGAAGGTAACGAATAATGCAAAGTCTAAAAAGTTTCTCGTAGGCTTCAAATCTCCACGATATACATCAATCGTATAAGACATCGTTTGGAATGTATAAAAGGAAATGCCCAGGGGCAAAATGATATTAAGCGTAGGTTCATGCATTTGAATTCCAAATGCACCAAACGCTGAGACTGCGCTCTTAACAAAGAAATTGAAGTATTTGAAGAATCCTAAGATTCCTAGATTGGAAAAGATACTGAGATATAAGAAGTATTTTTTCTTGGAAGGATTATCACGGTTAGCCTCTATACCTAAAGACGCATAATAATCTATAATCGTCGAGAGGACGAGTAAGGACAGAAATCTGTAATCCCAATAGCCATAGAAAAAATAACTGGCTATCAGGAGAAGTATGTTTTGTTTCTTGTGATCAATCCTTAAATAAAGTAGATAAACTACCGGGAAAAAAAGGATAAAATCAACTGAGTTGAATATCATAGAGTCAATACTCTACGGTATATCTTAAAAAGCAAATTTTATGCAGCTACCATCACAGATTTTCTTTTCTTTTTCAGTGCTAGAAACCATTCGTCTGCTTCTTTCTTGTATCCTACTAACTTCTTGAGGTAATCTCGCTTGTCAGGGTTAAGTATCTCTCTGGCTTCTTTCACAATTTCTTCTATGATTTTCACATGGAATGTAAAGTAGCTAGTGAACAATACATAATAATCGTCGGGCGAATGTTCCCAGGGTCGTGAGATGATATCGCTAAAGATGTCATCTAATTGCTTGAAATCTCTCTCATGATCTGCTTCATAATGAGTGTTAATAATCGCAATGTTATCAGTAGTATCCGTCAAAACTTGAAAATAAGATTCTAAATCGGGGAAATCCAAATTTTCGTACCTTCCTTTTACTGCCTTTTTACCATGATTTTATAACCCTCTTGTCGTGCAATTCTTTTTATATTTATCTCAAAAGAGTTTCTGCGGATAACGCGAGCTAACCGCTTTAACTCTTACTTTACTTGCACAATAAAGACGAGACTTCATTCTTTTTTGTTAGACATTAATAAATCTCTGAATAAAAAAAATGTTCTTAACTAAATTATCGGATAATGATTAAATCGATAATTACTCCATAAAATACATTTTTGAATTTTTCGCATAGAAAAAAATAATACTTCAATTTAAAAACATATAACTAAAGGAAACTATGTATAAATCTTTTGAAGTTACTTTATTACAAATTCTTATCATTTGGTTTAAGATTTCATTAAGAGAGTTTACTGCATCTTTGCCCCAAGTTAGTTTCTTTTTAAAACCATTCCTTTATTACTCGGAGAATTGCATAAGATTCATCCGATAGGAAAATGGGTGCATCCATTCTACTTGCGAGTATCCGCTAAATTAACCCCACCCCATTGAATCATTAAAAAGTTTTTCGCAATCTTGTGGTGTTTGGCAAAACGGTAATCCTTTTAAAAATTGTAGAAGAAATTTATAAGTATCTTTACCATTAGCCTTAGCAGTTTGAAGAAGCGAATACCAGAATGCACTTGCAAAAGCACCAACAGGTGAACCAGAAAAGAGCCAATTCTTTCTTCCTAGAACAAAGGGACGGATCGCATTCTCGACTAGATTATTGTCAATGTAAACTTCGCCATGAGATAAGTATAATACGAGTTTGTCCCATTGACCGATTGAATATCGTATTGCTTTTCCAAGATCAAGAGTCCCTTCTGGTTTTGTAGTGAGGTCTTGTAGGTGAAGGTAGAGAGCGTCTAATATCGGTTTGGCTTTCTCTTGTCTGATACGAACAATTTCAGAAAACATCTCCTTTTGAAATAGGCCTAAAGTTCTCATTTCCTCTTCTACTTTGTAAAGCTTTCGAATTTGATTGAGAATATTTCCAGCAATTGGATTTTTATTTGCCTTCCAGATTTTCTCAAACTCTCTTCTTGCATGAGCCATACAACCTGCATGGAGTATATATTCATTATCCCGAAAATGTGCATCGTAACTTCCGAATCCATCTGTCTGGATAATTCCATTATACCCTTTCAAATATCTCTTCAGAAATTCCGCACTTCGAGTCTCACGATACATATACAAGAGAACTGGTCGTTCAAAAGTTCCACCACGAATTAGCCACATATACGAATCTGTGGTATCACTTCGACCTTCTTCTTTATGAACTTGTAAACGAGTCTCATCAATTCCCAAAAGCCTTCCGCTCAAGAGTATATTTTTGTAAAAGGAAAATAAGTGTTGATACCGCTCGTAAACTCCTATCGTCCAATTGCAGAGGGTAGCTCTTGTTATCTCCAACTTATGTCGAAGAAATATACTTTCCATTCTGTAAAAAGGAATATGGTCAAGGAATTTACTGATTAAAATGTATGTGAGTAATTCAGGAGTTAAATGGCTCTTAGGTAAAATCTGCGGAGGCATTTCTGCGGTTACTACAATTTTACCCACTTCATTTCTTTCATCACCTTCGCAATGTTTGCAGGCATATTTAAAACGAATATGTCTTTCAATATAAATTTTTGCAGGAATGTATCCAAGTTTATCAGAAACTTCCTCTCCGATTCTTTTCAGCTCATGACCACAATTACAAATTTTTTCTGACTCAGGAATATCATGAATGATTTCTTCTTTTGGAAGGTGTTCAGGTAATGGCTTTCTGCCCACTTTCTTTCTTGCGAATGATTTTACATGAATTGTTTCACTATGACCATCAAAGATTTTTTCTTCATCATTGATTCCTTTTTCTGCTTCATTGAATAGAAACCCAAAATACAATTCACTCGGATCAATTTTCTCTGAATTTCTTCCAAAGATTTTTCTTTCAAAGTTAAATATTTGTAACTCTAACTTTAAAATCTTATTTTGCTTAATCTCATTCTCTTTTGTTAATGATTGTTTATCCTGTGTGAGAGAAGTATTTTCTTTAACTAGATTTGCATTTATCTCCTCAAGCGCATTATGCTTGTTTGCCAGAGAACGAATGTATTGTTGTAAAAATTCAATATCAGCGGGAAGGTTTTCAGGCAGATTCACAATTTTTAATTTGCATTCTGCCTGAATTTGTACAGCATTTTTTATTTTTACTTAGAAAAATTTATCGCTTTGTGTTTTTTCCTTGTGTCAATACCGGAAAGTAACCAGATTAACTCTTTCTTCGTAATATTTATATTTTTATTAGGGTTAAATGGAAAGTTGCCTTTCTCAAGTCGCTTCATCCACATACAAAAACCATTTCCATCCCAGTAGATTATTTTGATTAGTCTCTGTGAGCGTCCACAGAAAACGAATAGACTCTTCTCGAATGGATCAAGATTCATTCCGTTTTGCACAAGACCAATTAGCCCATTCCAGGATTTTCTCATATCTATATACTGAGGATAAAGAAAGATTTTAAATTGAAAGGGATTTGTTAATATCATAATCGTATCCTCAAACTGATTTCGAATTTCCAATTCTCTAAAATCCGTAATTCAAAATAGTTTCCAATTTCCCCTTCCTCTTCTTGTATTTGAATTGGATTCCAGTCCATACTTCTTTCACTTGTCCTCTGTTGCCAATTCATAAAGGTTTGGTAACGTATTCCATTCTGTCTGCAATACTCAGCCTTGCTTAGCCCGCTAATTGCACAATCAGCCATGTGTTCATCTTTTGTTTTTTTATTTTCCATCCTTACACTTTAGCATATTCTAATACTTTTGGAAGGTGGGGTTAATTTAGCGGATACAAATAACGCAAGCAAAAGGAGAGCAGAAACAGACTATCGATGCAACTCGGTGTTCATCGGTGGTAATCTTTAAAAACATCCCCTACTCGCGATATAGCTCAGCAGGGAAATAAGAATGCTCTTGCACGAGTTTACTTTCTAGAACGTTAAACGAAACACGGGTAAAATATTTATTTAGAATTTTTGTATAAAAGCTTTTAGGGCGAGAGAATGCATATTTGTCAACAAAGTTCATTTCTCTTTCCATTCGCAGATAATCATTCTTAGTCGGAACACTGAAATAGCTAAACCTTGCAATAGAAGCAAGTTTTTTTAGACTTGCCTCTACGTCTTTTATGTATTGAAAAACAGAATTGGCAATGACTAAGTCTACTGGATATTTTTGTAGATAATCGATATTAAACTCTTCAAAAAAAGAATGAACAATCGCAACATTGTATTTTCCAATCCATGCTTTTTTTTTCAAAGCATCTACCATAAGCTCGGATGTATCGACTGCAATGATAAGCTCCGGATGAAGTCTTTTGGCAACTTCTTCTAGAAGCTTGCCTTTTCCAAATCCAATATCTGCAATTTTACGAATTGGAAATTCGGAAAGAGAAAAAATGCTTTTTATATATTCAGCGTGCTTGCTTGCATTAAAAGTTCCATCAATATAACGACCGGCATAAATCTCCGACCAATATTGTTTTTCAAAACTCATAATCCAAACAATACACTGAAGGCGCGATTCATTCGGGTATGAGGTGTAATCGAAGGAATCTTAGCGAGAGTCTCAAATAGTTTTGTCTTCGTCTCTGTGTTTGATTTTTCTAGCATAATATAATCAATCAGTTCTTTACCGATTAAGAGTGTGTCTTTGTCGAGTGGATAAAACAAAGGCTTTAAAGATTTCATGCTCTTCTCTAGAATCTGCTTATCACTCACTACCATTCCTCTCGCAATCAAGAAATCATCCCGCTTCATTTTAGAAACTTCTGCGGTTAATACTGTTTCTCCAGTATAAAAATACATATAATCACTAATAAGCGGATAACCATAAATAGCCTGATTTGGCAGAATTCTGCCTCTTGCTTTTAGAGAAACAAGTTCGTTTTTCTGTTTTTCTAGATAATCTATGTCATCGTTCTTGGCGTTATACATAAAGTAACCAGAGACGACAATAAGCAAAAATACAATCGCTGTTGTTCCTAACGTATTGAGTTCTTTTTCCTTTCTCAGTAAATACTCTGAAATCTTAAGAACTACAAAGATAGGGAAGAATCGATACAGTGTATTCCAAAGTCCATTCATAATGTATTGAAAAGAGTCTACGCCGAAGAATTTAAACAAAATCGAAATCACAATGAATACAAATAGAGTAATCAAATAAATCAAAAGCAATTGCCCTGCTACGTTTCTCTTTTTGTAGAACACAGTTGGTTTTGCTTTTTGCTTATTCATAAACACAGTCGAGTTTAAAATTACAAAAAGTGTATAACCCAAAAGAAACATCATCAAATTGGAAACGAATGCCAGAAATGTAAGAGTAATTAATTTGAAAAGATCTCCTACATTTTCCATTTTAAAATCAACTTGTAAAAGTAAAATTACCACAAGGCAAAGCATTTCTTCCAAGTATTCAAATGGAAGATAAATGGAAAATGGCGCAAACGCAACCAAATAGATAATAAAATAATGATTTAATCCCCACTCATTTTTTCGATAGTTGAGCATTACCAAGTGTAAAAATAAACTTAACAGCAAAGAAATGAACGTCTGATAGGCGTTCATGTAACTGAGAGTCGAAATCTTCTTCCATGTATAGATAAGAAATGGCAAGAAAGGCTCAGAATGTGTTCTTAAATGCCCTGACTCCGAAAGTGATTTTAAATTTGCCAGTCGAAGAAATGAGTCTTGATTTTTTGGCTCACCTTTAAAAGAATAAAATAAGAATAGAGAAATCGAAAGGATGACAAGGGATAAAAGAAATCCCATGTAATTGATCGGAGGTTCGTTTTCTTTATAAAGTAACATATTTTTTCTAAGACTATGTAAAAATATGGCTGATTTTATAATATCAAATTTTGCTGTGAATGAAGGAAACTATGGAAAATAAAAAACCCCACCACATCTACGATGAAAGCGGAAATCCAAGCAAGGACAAACCTTGGATTTTTAGAACTTATGCCGGACATACAAATGCCCGTTCTTCGAATGAACTCTACCGAAAGAATTTATCAAAGGGACAAACTGGACTTTCAATTGCATTTGACTTGCCTACCCAATGTGGATATAGTTCTGATCACGAGATAGCGAAACCAGAAATCGGAAAAGTAGGCGTTCCAATTAATTCCCTCGACGATTTCAAAATTCTTTTCGACCAAATCCCACTCGGAGAAATGAACACCTCCATGACAATCAATGGAACCTCTATGTGGTTGTTATCTTTATATGTCGCCCTCGCCGATGAACTCGGAGTTCCTCAATCTAAACTAGAAGGCACAACGCAAAACGACATCATAAAAGAATACCTTGCCCGCGGAACGTATATTTATCCACCGGAACATTCCATTCGTATCATTGTGGATATGTATGAGTATTCGCTCCGAAATGTTCCCAAGTGGAATGCTTCCAATATCTGCTCTTATCATTTACAAGAAGCAGGAGCGACTCCAGTGCAAGAATTGGCATTTGCGTTAGTAACTGCAATGGCAATCTTAGACGCGGTCAAAGAAAGAAATTGTTTTAATGAAGAAGAATTCGAAAGATGCGTTGGGCGAATTTCTTTTTTTGTAAACGCAGGTATTCGTTTTGTAGAAGAAATGTGTAAGATGCGTGCCTTCTCTGAAATGTGGGAAGAAATCACACGCGATCGTTACAAAGTAAAAAATCCAAAGTATAGAATTTTCCGTTATGGAGTTCAGGTTAATTCTTTAGGGCTAACAGAAGAACAACCCGAAAACAATGCATGGCGTATTCTAATCGAAACGTTAGGCGTAACTCTTTCTAAAAATTCTCGTTGTCGCGCATTACAACTTCCTGCTTGGAATGAAGCTCTCTCCCTACCACGCCCCTGGGATCAACAATGGTCTCTTCGATTACAACAAGTTCTCGCTTACGAAACAGACCTTCTCGAATACCCTGACCTTTTTGATGGCTCAAAAGTAATTGAAAGCAAAGTAAATTCTCTCAAAGAAGAAGCTTATACAGAGATTAATAAAATCTTAGATATGGGTGGAGCAATCAAAGCAATCGAAAATGGATACATGAAATCACAACTTGTGAAATCACAATCCGAGCGCATGGCAAAGATTAATTCCGGCGAACTAACCATTGTAGGAAAAAACAAATGGACGGACGGAATTAAATCTCCTCTTATGACAGACAGCGATGGCGGTATATTCAAAGTAGACCCTGCTTCGGCTCAGTTGACTTTAAATGCATTGTCCGAAACAAAAGCAAAGCGTGACCCGGAAAGAGCCAAACGAGCATTAGACGCTCTAACAGAAGCAGCAAAAGGCAAAGCAAATATGATGGAAGCTTCCATTGAATGCGCGAAAGCAAGAATTACAACGGGAGAATGGGCGGATACACTAAGAGGCGTATTTGGAGTTTACCAACCAGCAACCGGCGTAGAAGGTCAAAAACTAAAAATCGAAAGTGATTTAGTAAATTCTATTCGTTCTAAAGTTGACAAGTTTATGGAAGTAACCGGACATCGTCCAAGAATCGTTGTGGGAAAACCAGGACTCGACGGTCACTCTAATGGTGCCGAAATGATTGCGATAGCCGCAAGACATGCAGGTTTTGATGTGATTTATTCAGGGATTCGTCTTACTCCACAAGAAATTGTGCAAAGCGCTGTAGAAGAAAACGCTGATGTGATTGGTATCTCAATTCTATCCGGTTCACACAAAGAAATTGCAGAGCAGATTAAGGATGAGTTAACTCATTATAAGGCAGTAGATCATATTCCTGTAATCTTCGGAGGAATCATCCCTGAGTCTGACTTTGAAACTCTTAGAAAAATTGGAGTAAAAGAAATTTTTACTCCAAAGGACTTTGACCTAATGAAGATCATGGACAAGATCATCGACTTAATCGCAAAACAAAAAAAAGCAGCGTAGATTGTTACACTGTCACCTCGAACATACGAAGGTGAAGGGCGCGACTAAGCGCGGGGTGGAACATCGTGAGAGGTCTATTTTACAAACAAAGTATAAGATAAGCCTAATACTATTTTTGCCAGATAGATTTCTCACGCATCGCACAAACTGATGTGCTCGATTCGAAATGACAGTTTTGCTCACGTGCGTCATTTAATCGCATGGTAATCTTTAAAACCCTAATCCTTTCAATTCTATTCCTGTTTGCCTGTAACCGCACGGAGAATAGGATTACAGAAAGTCAGTATTACTTCCAGGATACAAAGGAGATTCTTTCCCTTCACGGCAACTGGAGAGTAACCACAAATCCAGACTACAATCCAATTACAAATGAACCAAAGGATGAATTCAAGCTCGGTTACATTCCGCGGATGTGGTTTAATTCTGGAATCAAAGACAAATACATAGTATCCTACACAACAGAAATCAATTTTTCAGAAGATACCCAAAAACATAAATTGGGGGTCTTAGTTTTTAATGCCATAAATTCAAATGAAACTTATATCAATGGGAAACTCATTGGCAAGAAAGGAATCATTGACAAAGACAAATTAAAAATTGTAAACAATGCAAGCCCATCTCTCTATCCTATCCCGGATAACGTCCTAGTAAATGGAAAAAATCAAATTACAATTCGTGTTGCGGACAGTGCTGCCAGTGGAGGATTTTTAGAAGCACCTAGAATCTGTGAAATGAGTGTATGTGAAAAATCGTATAATCGTTTTCTTTTGATTACCGGAGGAAGTGGATTTTTCATTCTATTCATTGGCATCTATCATTTATTTTTATTTCTTGGGAATCGAAACGATAGAGCAATTCTTTATTTTGGAATCGGGACTATTTTTCATGCGTTGACGTTCTTAGGTTTTGAAAGAATGCTATATTTTTTCTCTGAAGTCTTTCTTGTTCATTTCTATACTATGAATTTGAGTTATTGTTTTTCTTGCCTACTCTCGGTCGTCTTCATCCATTCCTTCTTAGAAAAAAAAATCAATCGGGTCTCAAAATTCTTACTTATTTTTTTTGGGCTTAGCACCATCTCTTCTTTATTCGCAGGAATTTCCATAGACTATAGAAGCATTCACTCACGGTATGTTCTACTTCTAAATGTAATGTTCCTTGTTCCTTTGCTATCCATTCAGGTCATTTATCTCACCTACAAAGCATACAAAGAAAAAAAAGTTGGGTCTAATCTAATTCTTCTTGGGTTTGTGATTTTTATTATTACGAATTTATTCATTCCTTTACACATACTCCATATCATACCTACTAAGGCATTTACTCTCGAAGGAAGTCTAATACTGATTACCTGCGTAACTCTGGCTCTGTCTCGTAAAACAAAACAGACCAGCGAAAAATTATTAGACCTAGAAAAAAAATATCGCTCTGACTTAGAAAAAGAGGTAAAGGACAAAACAAAAACCTTGGAGTTATACAACCAAGAATTGCATAAGACAAACCAAATGAAAGATAAATTATTCTCTATCATAGCGCATGACCTTCGTAATCCGCTATTTGCATTAGAAGAAGTGATTTACCTTTTTCAAGATGAGCATTTAACGATAGAAGCTCTTCGAAAGAATATGATAGCATTAAATGAAAACTTAGAAAACAACAAATTTCTTTTGGAAAATCTATTACAATGGTCTTATATCCAACTTGGATACTCTCCGATTCGATTAGAGTTAGTCGATCTGGAAAAAATATCCAAAGAAACAATTCTACTCTATAAAGGGGTAGCTGATAAAAAGAAGATTTCGATCCAAATCACCAATAAAAACAATCAATTTCGTAAGGCAGATGAAGGGGTAATACGACTTATCCTTAGAAATTTAATTTCCAATGCGATTAAGTTCACTCCAAAGAAAGGGAAAATCGAAATTTCTTATGGAAAAGAAAAATCGCTTTCTTTTATTACGGTAAAAGATAATGGTATTGGAATACCCCAAAGTAGACTGGAAGAATTCTTTACTCAATCCCAAGTAGAAAAAAATACTCGTGGCACCGAGGGCGAAGGAGGGAGTGGAATTGGACTCACCCTTTGTAGAGACTTTGCCGAAAGAATGAATGGAAAAATAACAGTGAAAAGCAAAGAAAAAAAAGGAAGTAGTTTTACGTTAACCTGGGATGAAAGTGAATAAAAAGAAAGTAGTCGTCGCAGACGATCATGATATTTTCAATATGGGACTTCGAGTAGGAATAGAAAAAGATCCCTCCTTTCAAGTTGTCCAAGAAGCTAAGACCGGCGAAGGAGTATTAGCCTACGTCGCCGAAAAAGAATGCGATTTGTTGATTTGTGATTATATGATGCCAGATATCGACGGAGTAACAGTGCTGATTCAAGCAAAAAAACTAAGACCTAACTTAAAGACAATCCTCATTAGTTCTCTCGAAAAATTTGAACTACAAAGACTTTGCGAAAAAAACAAAATAGACGCTTATCTTTTTAAATCAGAAGCGAGAAGTAAAATTGTAGAAATCGCCAACTTAATCTTCGAAGATCAAAAATTTAGACCGATTCAAAATTCAGGGAATAATGGGAATAATCCGTTTCTCAAACTTACATCGAAAGAATTGGACATCCTTCGCTTTTGGATACGCGGTAAAAGTATGGATGCGACAGGTATTCAAATGAAAATCAATAAAAAAACAGTTGAAACACACCGCACCAATATAAAGAAAAAGTTTCCCGGCTTACCCAAAGAGGAAATTTTTAGTTTAATGAAAGAGTATGGAATAGTTTAAAACAGAAACCCCACCGAAAGCCGCAAGCCTTCGGTGGAGATAAGATTATTTCCAGATCATCACATTTCAATTATCAAAAACCTTGTGTCACTTCAATTTCGTAAATTCTCATTACCAAGCTTTACTTCCTGTCGTGAGCACTTGAATGCCTGGGGTTTGAGAAATTGCACCTGTCGCGTTGGTGAAAGTCTGGAAGCCTGTGACGTTTCCAGTAACATGCTTGTAATCGGGTCCGTTTGCCGTTGCTTCACCGGTCAGAGCTGGATTTCCAAAATGAGCAATGTAATCTGTTGCACTAGTTGCCTGCACTACAGGAAACTTAATTGCAAAGTAGTGTCTGTCCATATTGGAAGAGGCCGTTCCAGAATACAGAGAGGTAAAATTCGTTAGTGTGGAACTAAACTCCCTTTTTAACTGATATGTAAATGCTCCACTAGCAGATGGCACCATTGAAAGAGCAATCGGATAATGATTTTGTGGATACGTCTGAATGGTGCTGTCCACTGTTCCACCACGGTAACTGAATGTCAGATTTGCTGCTAGGCTGCTCGACCAACTATTGCTTATAGCTCCTGTGTATCCAACCGTAGATACACCACCAAATGCCTTCATGCAGTTGTATTCGGCAAGAGTGATTTTCACCAAATCCCCCACAGCCGCTGAACCAAAGGAAGTAGTCGAAGTGGTGATGCAACTATTATAGGGGCTAGCAAGGGTTGTGCAGGTAACATTTACGTTTACCACATTGGTATTGGCAATTCCGGAGCCGTTCGATATAGAGCACGAGATTCCGCCAGGAGTTGACTGAACGGTGACAGAATAGGAAGCGCCAGAGGAGATCGTGTTACTGAATGTATATGCACCGTCTGCTGTAATAGTCTTGCTGTCTCCGGCATTGTTCTGCAAAATCAGAGTGCCGCCTGAAAATCCACTCACAGTGCCACCAATAGTAAAACTGGGTGGAATATCTGTAACTGTGAATCGAAGAGTTGACTGAACGGTCGATGCAAAGTTACTTAGCTTTACAATTACTTCACTGGAGGTAATCTCAGAAGGAGTTCCTGAAATTATACCAGTGTCCGAATCAATTAGCAACCCTTTGGGAAGACCTACAGCACTGAACTTGAAAGGCTGGCTTCCCGAAACAGTTGGTGAAAGAGTAAATGGTTGTCCTTTAGCTAGACTAAAAGAGGTTCCTGCAAAACTCAATGTAGGGGCTGTGGCAGTCAGATTCGCAGAAAATGCCAGAGTGAATGTAAAGGAAGCTGTCCCCGTTTTGTTAAAAGTAGTTACCTTGTAGCTGACTGCAGATGACTCGGAGGTAGGATAGCCGCTGATGACTCCCGTTTCTGTGTCAAACCCAATACCTAGAGGCAGCGGTTTGTCAATTTTATATTGTGCGCCAATTCCAGGCTTAGTGGAAGGAGCAATGCTGAATTTCTTCCCCATTGGAACAGAATAGCTTGTCAAAGAATACTGCAGAGATGGAGCTGGAATAACCACTGGAAATTTAGAAGAAAGCGTAATTTTTTGAGTAAGTTTGGTAAATCCATCCGTGGCGGTGACTTCTATTTCTGTTGGTGGGAAAAAAGATCCAGCAGTACCAACGATTTGTCCTGTTTTAGGATTAAGCGATAGCCCGTATGGAAGACTAGTGACGCGGTTAAGATGAGGCTTCCATTGACCAATGGTTTGGGGACTAGGATTAAAAACGGGATTTGTGATTCGGAAAGAACCGTTACCTGTTTTTATCGAAGGAATTATGCTAGAATCAGCAGATTGAAAAAGAGTAATCGTGTAGGCTGAAGCAGGATAACTGAATCCTGAAAGTGCTGTATAAGGGGTCATTAAAAACGTCTGAATACTCATCATCTGGAACCCGTTACCAGTCTTACCAGGGATTACTGCTCTAGAACACGTTACTTTAGAGCTTTTAGATATATCAGGAACATTGAACATGGCTTTGATATAATTTTTGTTATCAGTGGACTTGATCAAAGTCTGATTAAGGACAACTTTACCATCCATGCTGCAAGAAATTCCATATCTTTCAACACTAATCGGTGCTGCAAAATCTATGGTTACTTCCGTTCCTTTAGTGCCAGTTTCCGGCACCATCCTTTTTATGTAATTTAAGGCTGGGAGTGTGTATCTGCTCCCCCAAATATTTAGGGCAGTGCTTGCCTGAACATTTACATCCATGGCTATAGTTTCTAAATTTTGATCTATTTTATCCTCTAGACTTGTAAAGTCTATATAAAAGTAAGCAGGGTCCCCGTCATAATTGGTAGGTTTCAGATCCTTTAATCCATAGCCCGAAACTGCTTTAATATTCTGAGACACTTTCCCATAACTTACCAAGAAGGGATATTCTTTGACATAGTTTGGATAAGGATAGGCTGTTTGGTCACAGTGTGCCCTATGAAGAGATCTTAGAATAGTGTCTGCATCTCTCCTCAAAAAAAAGAAAGTTTCGCTTTTTGCTCTATCTGATGCTGCCTTTGGATAATTAAAACATTTGATATCTTGCTCATACTTGTCCACGTTGTAATCGAAATACTGGAATCCTTGTCCTAGGATGTTTAATTCTATCTTGCCTGGATCTACTGTCCATCTAGCAATACTGATTTTAGCAGTGTTTGCATTTTTGATAGCCGCTTTCAAGTCCTTTACAGAATTGTTAGAAATTCCAAAATAAGAAATCAAATTTTTTAGAACTGTGTCCCCATCTTTTGTTTTAGCAGTATTGGAATTTACAAAAAGCTTAAATATTGAGTCCTTGGAAACTGCGATGTTTGCTGGTGGTGGTGACATGATTATTTCAATTTTGTAAGGAATGGTAAACGCACTGTGTTTATCAATCATGATTACATCTGCTGTGTATTTGTTACTACCGTTTCTCTGAGCAAAGTCCACTAGAGAGCTACCTTTCTTGTAAACAGACCCGTTTACTTGTATTTCTTTTGGACCGCCAGTGGTCTCTATGCCTAATTGGACTTTCTGAAAAGTTGTTCCATAGGGAACGTTAAGTGCAATGCTTCCAGTTGTCGTGGTGTATGTGCCGGTGACATCATCAAAAAAACCACTTGCATTAAGTTCAATAAAAGAGCTTGTCTTGGGAATTCCAATCACTTCTACTTTTGTTATTTGAGGAAAATTATAAAGATTAAGAATCCCTCTCGTGCTCTTCTGAGTCGATCTTTCTCCTGGAGCAAGGTCTTCCTTCGCCGCTTTGACTGTGTAATTTTCTGAGCAGCCATTGGTTCCTGTGACCGTAAAATTTACAGAACTTGTAAAGTCATTTGCAGTCTGACCAGAGGTTTGTGTGGTTGCGCCAACCTTTACCGCATTTCCATATGCAGAAAAACTTGTCTTTAGAGAGGCTAGATTTGTAGAAGAAGGAAGTGTTGCTTCATACCAAACTGATGTTGCATCTGATTTTTTATCTAGACCGACAAGAGGATAATCAGTAAAATAAATTCCGGCAAGATTACAAGAATATTGATTTAGTTCAACTGAAACTGTATAGGTCTTTTCTGTTCCGTCTTTGGCAACTACAGTGTAGGTAAGAGAGCCAGAAGAAAAATCGTTTACTGTCACACCAGAAATCTGTTCTGTGCTTCCTATTTTTACACTGCCACCGTCATGGGTAAAAATGGCTCGCAGTTTTGTCAAATCCTGAAAAGGAACACTAACCTGAATTAGCCCGTCTTGCACATTTCCTAAAACTGCTTTCGCTGCTAGATCAGTGTCGCTTGCGAGTGAAAAGGAAAAAAAGGAATTCGTAAATGTTTCATCACCGGTTCTAGGAGTTATCGCGACGGTTCCTGCGTATTCTCCTTCTGAGTCAGTTATTTCAATGAGTTGCGGAGTGCTACCCGTAGCCAATTGAAAATCCTCGCCCCCAGCTTTCTCAGATGTCGCCAAACCATCATTAACCTCAGCAAACTCTGAGCCAGAAGTATCAGAGCCTGTTGCACCAATACTTCTACTGAGAGTGGAACTTGTAACAGAAGAAGAGGAAGTTGTAGAATTTAGGGATGACGTATTTTTTATAGAAGTAGAGCCTACTGTCATTGGCTTTCCATCTGGACCAATTAAACTTAAATTTAGACTTATGCTTTGAGTAACATTTTGAGTAGACGATTGTTGGTTTAAAAAGAAAAGTGCAGGGAGAATTTTCATTTTATCGTTCATGTTTTTTTTCGAAACATCAGAGCAGAACGCAAGTGCATAGATGGTAACCAATATAAATATTTTTTTCATAATTTATTTCCTCTGATCAATTTAATTCACTTCGAAGTAATTGAATCCGTATTCATCTACGAAAAATTATTTTTAAATTTGCAAGAGAAATTTATGAATATACAAAAAAAAATATTTTTCTAAGGGATAACCATTAGATGGTTAACAAGCATTATCCTCATTCGTTGCAAAGCGAAATACAAAAAAGAATATCGTTTCGCAAATCTAAGGGAAATCCATTAGATTTTAAAAAATTGTTATCGTTAAAATATTTTAGTTTGACAGTTTAAATATTTTTTCCGTCTGATGAATCATCGAGGACTTGTATGTTACAAACTAAAAAACTAAATACCCTACTCTCCATCTTAATTCTTACGACACTGATTTCGTATTGTAATGAAACTTCTAAATCGAAAGGTGACACAAAAAAGATATTAGCCGCTTTGGCTATTGTAAAAGATCCAGTTCCGTTTGATCCCGATCAAGCAGCTATTGATGCAATCGACGCTGACATAGTAAATCCAGGTCCGCTGAATATGAACGTGAAACAAGTAAACCTAACGTCCTCTACAACAGCTTCTCTTGGAAAAAATTTTAGTTTTTCTGCTTCCATCGAAAGTGATTACAATGCAAAAAATGTTTTGATACGCTTTATTTTTGTAAACAAAGCGCAAATAGATGCAGGAACTACAACAGGTCTAAAACAATTCGAAGTCCTCGATCGAATTGATTCTGTAAAAAAAGGCACAAACTCCTATAATTTTAATATTGCAATTCCAGATGCAGGAACAGAACACAGTGGCGCATATACAATTTTTACTATATTAGATTCTGAAAATAAAAGAAATAATTCTTTCGCAAAATCAGGAATACTTTCGGGTGTAAAAAAAGAAAACAACACAACGGTTACGATTGATTCGTCTACAACTGGAACACGAGATTTATTACTCAGTAAGATTACTCTCCGTAAACCGCTACTTGTCATAAAAAATGCTCAAACATTTACCAAAACTCGGTTTGTCGTAAGTGGAGAAGCATTTTCGATGGGAAAAGATGCGGCTAATGTAGACATAGAATTTTTCTTTGCAGATACTTCCGGCAACAAACTTACCTCTCTAGGAAATCTCCTCGTCTACAACTCTGTGGTAAATACAACTTCCACTACATTTAGAATTGCATCTCTTACGGCTAACGTCAAGAAAAACTTCGATGTATCCCTAATCCCTGGCTCAGATTCACTACTCACAAGCATCAACTCTTACATACAGGCAAATAACGTTAATTCCCTACGAGTCTACGCTCATATTAACCCAACAGGATCTGTTTCGGAAACAAATGCTCCTGGTGGGGCTACTTCCAATATTGCGACAGTATCTGCTGCTATCGTAGTAGACACTGCAACTAAAAGTTTAGACACAAAAGCAGCCCTCAACTCTTCTCTAAATACATCTCCACTGAAAGAATATTCAGTCAAATTCTATTCAGGAATTATTGGAGACAAATCCTTATTTGCCGTTGACCTAGATTTTAATGCTTATGGGAAAATGCTAAAAAATACAACTATCATCGGACATGGAGATGCCAAAAGCAAAATTTACCTCTTCGCACTCATCGAAAGAACTCTATTTGAAGCTTACGCACATGCAGAGCTAATTCCAATTCGAATGAAAGATTCCTATGTAGATGCGGAGGTGAAGGTGCTTAACACAAGAGGTGATCTGAACGTAGTTTTCAAAAAATATGAAACAGGGGCAAAGACCTACTACTGGTATACAACAAAATACAAAGACAAAGAAGTCACAAAGACCATCTATCCTTTCGGTGTTCCTGTTAAGTTGACTGGAAAATTGGCAGGCATACTACTCTCTAAAAACAAAAACCAATTATCCGAATGTAATATTTATAATTGCAAACCAGAAGAGTTCGAAGAAGGATTTTCCGAAACAAATTACAAAGATTATAGTGTAACCCAAATTCATATTCGAAATAATTTTGAAATCAATGTAGATCCTAGAATTCTCATCCGCGGATTTGCCCAAGCAAAACCAGATACTGGAATTACAATTGGATTAGAAGGACAACTAAATGTATTAGATATTTTCCCTGTCGCAAAAGCTACCGCTACTGTGCGAATGGTAAACAACGCTTACCAAGTCGAAATTGAATTCAAAGAAACGTTAGATGTATTCTACGAATCCCTTTACGGCAAATTGGAAATATTCCTAGAAATTCCCTATCCAAGTGTTAGCTTCTGGGATGCTTCCATAGAATATTACAGAAAGTATTGGGGAATCGTAAGCTGGGACTCTGCCTTCAGCGACACCGAGCGGCTAATGGAAGAAACCCAATTCCTTCGTATTCATCTCTACACAGGTCAAGTGGATTTTGTTTATTAGGAATTTTACCACCGATTGGCACCGATAAAAGATACGATATTGGGATTACCCCTGTCACCTCGAACTTACGAAGGTGAAGGGCGCGACTAAGCGCAGGGCGGAAAAATCGTGAGAGGTCTATTTTGCTTAGAACAATAGTTTTAAGCAAAATAGATTTCTCACACCACCTTATTTGCTTAGTCGCAAATCCAACCGCCATGCGATGTTCGAAATGACCGTATAATCCATTTGCTTGACAAAATCATACCTCGGTGGTATTCTTTTAAATGCTTTTCTACCTTAGTCAGGGAGTAAAAATGAAATCTATGTTAAATATAAAAGTCTTATCAAAGCATCCTTACCTATCGGTGTCCATCGGTGGTATTCTTTTGATTAGCCTTTCTTTGTGGCTATTCTATTTTAGCCACACAAAAGCAAGTCTTCATTGGAAAGAAGGTAACAAGAAGATGTATCAAATATCCACTTTGTCTTTTCAAGATGCATCTTCAACTCAGTTTGGGTTATTTAACTCCACTTTCACACAGCGAGTGGAAGGGACTCTCAACTTCAGAGTTATGGATCATTCGAACGGAAAAGTAAAGTTAGCCTTTCAGTTTTCGCCCTTACAAATTTATTTGGACGATAAGCGAATGCCTGTCTTGGAAAAAATGGAACTCCCAATTATTCTTGGCAGAGTGGAATACGGATGGTTCAGTTATCGAATGGATTTTTCCCTCTACCATAGCACAAAAAGATGAAATCGGCATCTTGCAAAACCTACTCTACTTTCAAGTCATCCTATTAGGCGATAAGCAAAAATGGATTTCAGAAGAATCAGATAGCCTAGGAAATTTTATAGCAAAGTATAATTCTAAATCAGACCGTATCCTAAAAGCAAAAGTTAAATATACCAAGATAGACAGCAAAGACAATGGATCAAATGTAAATCCTGACGAAAATTTTCAATCCAATATCAGTGCTTCTTATTCTGAATTAATTCCTGATAAAGAAGGAAGCTGGCTAACATCGGCTAGCCTCCGCGAAAAAACAGAGATGACCGGCAGCAGCTTTCACATTAACTTATCGCGAGAGGGGACGCTTATGCAAATTCCATTTATCCCTGATAGTGATTTAGATATATGGAAAGATAATTTTAATTACGAAGAAATCAAATTTCAAATGACTAAAGACCCCAAAAAATCCCTATCCATATGGGAAGAAGCAGAACAAAGAAGACTAGAACAAGAATACAAAGGAGAAAACTTTCAGACTATTTACACAAAACTTTTCAAAAATCCAAATCAATTTACAGACCTTGCCAACATGGAAAAAATGAAAGAATTTCTAAAGCACTTTCCGGAAGAAGCCTTAAAAGTTCCTGACCTACTCCTGAAAGGGAAAATTTCAGGAAATCATATTATCGAAATCATACATCTATTAGCAACAACTGGTCACAAGCAATCACAGAGTGCACTCGTGAGTATCCTCAGTAACAAAGTTCAAAGTGCACATTCCCGTATGCAAGCACTCGCTGGATTTCAAGAAGTGACAAATCCTGTCGAAGATTCAGCAATCGCACTTTGGAAAGTCTATGAATCAAGAAAAACAGAACAAGATAGAGATTATTCCAACACTGCCGTGCTCGCTCTAGGAACTGTTGCTCTACACACAAAGCAACAAGAGATTGCGGGTAAGGACTCTTTGCCTGCAAAAATAAAAACAAGAATTATTTCTGAGCTTTCTCAAAGTGGTAAAGACCCAAATAGATTAGCAGTGCTCTTAGATGCTTCTGGAAATACGGGAGACAGTTCCTTATTTCCCAAAATAAAAGATTACGTAAAATCAGAAGATAAAATTGCTCGCTCTTCTCTTTATAGCGCACTGGGAAATTTTAAAGATAAAGACTCACTCGACTTTTTAAAAAGCAATGTTTCAAAAGAGGAATCTCCAGAGGGGCGAATCAAGATTATGCAAAGTCTAATCCATAGACAAGGAGATAAGGAAGTCACAAAGACAGTTCAAGATTCTATTCAAACCGAGTCCGATATAAACGCTAGGCAGTATATGCTCCAATACTTAATACAGAACAAAAAAGATGTAAATGAATACAAAAAGACTTTGGAAAAACTTCTTGAAACAGAAACAAACGAATCCAACCGCGAATTGATTTATACAGGAATTCATTCTAACTAAAATTTCCATTTCAAGACTGACTTGCCTTTCTTTCCTTTAATTTAAAAGTTTTTTTAAAAATTTAGCTTGCCAATTTTTTAAAATCAATATGATAAGCCAAGTTTACAAAAAACGAAAATTCAAGGAGATTAGAATGAATAAAAAGTTATTAATAGTTGCTGCATTTGTAGCAATTATCTTTGCGGGAAGCCTTTCTGCAAATGATAAAATTTTGGGTAAATGGGCAACTGAAGGCGGAAAGTCTCACGTAGAACTTAAAAAATGCGGCGATGCAGTTTGTGGAACTATTGTATGGCTAAAAAGTCCTACTTACGGAGCAAACGATGATGCAGTAAAAGATGGAAAAGCAGCAGCAGGTGCGACAAAAGTTGACACAGAAAACCCAGACGCTTCTAAGAGAACACAACCAATCGTCGGCTTAACTTTCCTAAAAGGTTTCAAATACGATGCAGGCGATGATGAATGGACAAACGGCGAAATCTACGATCCAGAATCTGGCAAACTCTACGTTGGTGAATTAAAAATGAATGGCGACAACAGCTTAAAGCTTAACGGTCATTTAAAAATCAGCCGATTCTTAGGCAAAAAACAAACTTGGACTCGTGTTCAATAAATTCAGTTTAACAAGTTAGTGTAAAAACTTTCGGCAACATGACCGGTAGCTTACACTAACCTATCGAGAAATTTTTAAAATAGACTTTCTAGTTTACTATTTCTCGATAGATAATCACTTCAATCCTTTGCTCGGTATAATTGCCATTAGCCGAAACCCACTCCCTCGGAGACAAAATTTGATTCATCATATTGCCATTGCAACCCCCCAATTAACACTTATGTCCGAATTCTATAAGACTCTGCCAGGACTTAATTGGAAAGAAGACAAGTTCACTGAAACGGGAGATTTACGCTCCGTATGGTTCGAAGTAGAAGGAACAAGCAACCTCTTAATGCTCGAAAAATTTCCCTACTCCAAGGCGCCTGAGGCACTGATTTTTCAAATGAATTCCTCAATTCAAAATTATCCGGTGCAAATTAGTAAGCGAACTGAGTATACAATCTATTTTTTAGACCCTGATATGAATCAATTGGGATATAGTTCTTACCCAATTAAAATGAGCGTCTACCTAAAATTGGGTAGATAGGATTTATTTCCTGAAATGGTGTTTAATAATTTTTTTATTTACAAAAAATATTCTATGTATTAAATGAGTACAGGATTTAGGGTCATCAATAGCAATAAGTAATTTTAAGTTTTGTAGAAAAGTATTTTAGTAACAATTCTCCTCCAAGAAGTTTTACTGTAACTCTCTCACCTTATTTTTGAGCTTAGGCTAACGAACACACAATCCAGATAAGGAGATACAGCAGTGGCACAAGGTACAGTAAAATGGTTTAACAAAGTAAAAGGATATGGTTTCATATCTATCGATGGTGGAGAGGATATTTTTGTTCATTATTCAGAAATTCTGACTGATGGATTTAAACAGTTAAAAGATGGAGAGAGAGTTGAGTTTGAAATCGTCAACGGAAAGAAAGGTCCGGCAGCAGCACAAGTCAAAGCGATTTAATTTCTTAAAGTATTTCTGGATTACAGCATTGTAGTCCAGAAATACTTTTTCTCTTCATAGCTAAACTTTTTTACATCACATTTTTAAAAAGCAAAGTCATAGGATCAAAGTTTGGCTTCCAAAAAAAAATCCCCAACTAAAACAAATAAAAGTCTTCTTCATTATAAGGTAATTATTTCAGAGCCTCACCTTAATTACTTCCATGTAGACATTATAATTAAGTTAAAGCAAGATAGCGTCAAATTTCATTTACCCACATGGTCACCTGGCTCTTATTTAATCAGAGACTATGCAGGGCATCTACATAATTTTTCTGCAACTACTCTAACAGATGAGCCTATCAAATGGAGACAAACAGGATTATCCACATGGGAAGTATTTTCAGACAGCAAGCCTTTTATTCTGAGATACAAAGTATATTCCTTTGAGCCATCCGTGCGAACGAATTTCTTAGACACCGAATACGGCTTCATCAATCCCCCTTCTCTCTTTCTCTATCCGGAAGGACATCTAGAAAGTAAAGTGGAGGTTTCTTACGAAACAAATTCTCATTTTAAATATGCCTACTCCTCTTTAGAGAGAAAAGAAAATTTTTTCCTATCGGCTAACTTCGATGAGTTATATGATTCACCGATTCAATTTTCGAATCGTGAATCTTCTAGCTTTGAAAGTGGAGATTGTCAACACGAAGTATTACTCGAAGGAGATATTCCAAAACAAATTCGAAGCAATATACTTTCTGATCTAAAAAAAATTACTGACTACGAAACAAAGCTATTTGGAACTAATCCAAACAAATACTATCTATTCATCATTAACCTCACCGATTCTAACTATGGCGGTTTAGAACATGCATCTTCAAGTGTAAATGCATTTGATGCGGCTAAGCTACATGAAAAGAGCGAATACTCACGGTTACTCGGACTTCTTGCACACGAATACTTTCATCTTTGGAACGTTAAGCGCATTAGACCTATTGAGCTATTGCCTTTTAATTATCAAGAGCCCAATCTAACAAAAGAACTTTGGATAGCAGAAGGAATTACGAGTTTTTATGATAATTATATTTTACATCAATGTAATTTTTTTTCCAATGAAGAGTATCTTGCCGAGTTATTAATCGACATCAATCGACTAGAAGATTCAGCCGGTGAAGAAAATATGAGTCTAGAAGATTCTTCCTTTACTGCTTGGACAAAATTTTACAAGCAGCAATCCAATTCACATAACACAGGCATTTCTTATTACATAAAAGGTGCAGTGTTAGTTTTGTGTATGAACATTTACATTCTTAAAAACACAGATTGTAAATTTTCTTTTATAGATATAATGAAATCCCTTTACCAAAAATACTATGTAAAAAAGAACAGAGGTTTTACTAAAGAGGAATTTTTTACCACAGCAGAAGAACTAACAGGTCTAAATCTACTAGAAAGATTTGAAAAATATATCTCGGATACTGTGCGTATTCCAGTGTTTGATTTCTTGGAGGAAATCGGCATCAAAAAGGAAGAAGTTAGTTCAAAAATCAGTTTTGGATTTGAAACGAAAGAGCGAGATGGAAAAATTTTAATCACAAAAATCTACCAGCATAAAAATGCGGGGAAAACAGATATTAACCTACAAGATGAATTAATTGCTGTAAATGGACTACGCGCAAGTCGAGACATTTTAGATTCTCTTAAGTCTTCCCTCGAAAGCGGAGAAGAAGTCGTTCTACTTTTATCGAGGAAAAATAAAATTATCCAACGCACCTTAAAATGTGAAACCTCCAAGACATACAAGCTTGTAATCGACAATGTTCCATCGGATAAAATACTCAAACTAAGAAAAGCATTCTTAGGGAACAAATAAACAAGCGAAATTAATTATGTTCTTAAGTAACTGGATGTTAACCTCAAAAGAAAAAAAAGAAATCAAAGATACAAACACCCCGCTTGCCATACCGCGGTATAAAACTTGGATTCATCTTACACCTAAAAACGAAGAAGAGCTTACAAGACTCTTAGAAAAATTCGAAATTCACTCTTTGACAATAGAAGACATTATGAATTTTCATAGCCGCGTAAAGCTAGAAGAATTTCCCAATTACACATTTGTTGTATTTCGTGGACTTCATTTGGAAAACAATCGAATCACTGCAAAGAATTTTAACTTCATTGTTACAAGGAACAGCCTAATCACGATTGTCCTCGACCATAGAAATACAATTCGTGATCTTATAGTAGATTGGAGTAAAAACAAAAATCTACTCGATAAAGGAATCGAATTTATCATCCACAAAATCATTGACGTAGAAACAGATCATATAATACCTATCGTCTATCGCATCGAAGACCAAGCCGAAGAATTAGAATCACAAGTATTTGGAAGCAATACAGAACTCGATATAAATTCTATTTTCATGATGCGCGGCAATTTACAACAAATCAAAAAAGTAATCAATCTTCATATAGAAATCCTAAAAGAAATGGAAACCCGTAAAACAGACTTCATTACTATGGAGTCTGACGCATTTTTCAGAGACGTGAGAGATCATTCAATTCGCATTTTAGAAATTGCAGACTCAGTCAAAGAAATGATTGCATCTGCTCTCGAAGTCCATCTTACTATTTCAACTCGCAAATCAAACAACATCATGAAAATTCTCACCATCATGACAGCTATCATGCTTCCAATGTCGCTTATCGCAGGATTATACGGTATGAACTTTAAGCATATGCCGCTTATTGAAGCAGATACTGGTTTTTATATTACGATAGGTGCAATGCTTACGACAGGAACACTGATGGCTCTTTACTTTAAACTTAAAAACTGGTTCTAGTCATTTTAGGTCAAATAGCTGTTATCCCACCGTCGATTACAAAGTTTGCTCCATTAATATAACCTGAATCTTTTGAAATTAGAAAATCAACAACGCGAGCAATTTCCTCTGGAGCAGCAGTTCTCTTCGAAGGTGTTTTATCTAAAATAAGCTGTCTATGGTTTGTTACTTGTGAGTCTTGAACACCCATTGGAGTTTCTACAAAACCCGGGCTAATCGCATTTGCGGTAATTCCATATTCACCCCACTCATCAGCAAGAGATTTTACAAATCCTATCAGTGCATGTTTAGATGCAGAATACGCAACTGAATTTTTTGCCCCTACTACACTTTGCGAAGATGCGATTACTATGATTCTACCGTAGAGCCTTTTCCTAAATTCAGGCAAAATTTCTTTAGAGAGTAAGTATGCCGCCTTGATATTGATAGCAAAAATTTTATCCCAGAGATCTTCCGAAACTTTTGTAATATCCACAAATGGTCCGCCAAATCCGGCACAATGCACAAAACCGGTTAGGGTTTCCTTCTGAACGGAATATAGCGCAGAATTTATAGTATCCGCAGAAGTTAAATCTACTCGAATAAATGTTTCTCCATCTAAGTTCTTCTCAGGCGGCTTCATATCTAAATTATAAACTTTATAACTCTTAAGTAAATTCGAAACGATCGACCGCCCTATTCCGCCGGATCCACCAGTAATTAAAATTGAATTCATGAATACTCTCCGTTAACCCCTACTTATTTTTATCACGAGAAATAATATCCTGACATCGCTTAATATGTAAAGCTGGAACAGGATCATCTATGCTTAACTCTTGAGCTTTCAAAAAATTATCAAGCGCATTTGAATAGTTTTCAAGTTGGTATTGAATCATACCAGAAATTAAATAAGAACTTGATTTTTCTTTTTGCTTAATCTGCTCTTCGCTGTCCATAGCAAAGCATTCATAGATATTGATTGGCATAGATTTACCTCTCACTTGGACTGAGTCTATTTCACGCAAATGAAATGGTTCGACTGATTTCATGTTCGCTACCGAAAATTCCGATACAATAATTGGCAAAAAATACTGCTTAGTCAAAGACTCAAGTCTTGATGCAAGATTGACAGTATCACCAATGACCGTTGTATCCATCCGATTGCTATCGCCTACCGTTCCCATCATGAGAGAACCAGTATTAATCCCAATCCCAATTTGAATGGGACGATAACCATTATTGTGTCTATGAGAATTATACTTCCGAACTTCAAGCTGAATTTCAATCGCCGCAGAAATGGCGTCTTCCGGAGACTCAGGGAATATTGCCATCACAGCATCGCCAATAAACTTATCTATAAAACCATTATGCTTGCGAATAATAGGATTTATGCGCTTAAGGTAAGAATTGATAAAATTAAAATTCTCCATCGGACTCATACTTTCCGACAGTTCAGTAAAGGAACGAATATCCGAAAAGAAAACAGTCATTTGCTTTTGGATCTGGTCTCCTAATTCCACATCTTTGATATCTTTTTTCTGAAGAAATTTTAAAAACTCTCGGGGAATGAATCGTCCATATGCTTTATTTGTTCTAGATAAATCATTCGTCAATTTTTCCACCGCACCGAATGCATTCGAGAACCGAATTGCCAAAACCAATCCCTGCGATAATACAAATAAAAAAAGCGCATACGCAGACATGTAAAAGGTTTGTATAATTCCGGATGAATAAAGAGAATCATTGATAGCGGCTAATATGAAATAGACAATAAATCCCACCAATAAAATTTTAGCCCCTGCTCTTTTCTTTTTGATAGCTTTATAGAAAATATAAAATACATAAATTCCAAGTGGAATTAAATAGACTTGATGCGGGACAGCTAGAATAGAATAAATTCTAGCCTCTGTAAAAAACACGATTAAAACAAGGATAACGCTAATTACCCAAAGTATCTTGAGCATTATTCTATGAAATTCTTTTCGAAAAATGCTTTGCAAGAAAGTTCCAAACAATGCAGGCGCGATGAATGTAATTATATAGGAAATTTTCAAATCCCATTCCCACGGAAAATCAGGAATTAGCTGAATTAAAAATCGCTCTCCTTCTAAAATAGATTTAAGGGAATACATAAGAGAGTATATTGCAAAATAAAGTGCAGATGGATCTTTCCGTCTTAGAAGATAGATTGCAGTGTAATAAAGCCCGATAATGAAAAGACTTCCAAATACAAATAAATCAAGCGCAATACTTCGCTCTCTCGCTAGCTTAATATCCTGAGATAACCCAAATTCAATTGGAGTGCGTATTCCTCCAAAGCGATTATGAAAATTTGATACATTCATTATTATAGTAATGAAATCTTCTGAAGTAAAAAATTCAAATGTCCTTGGTAAATACTTTGGTGTCATCGTCTCTTTACTATTTCCGAACTTTCCTGTCTTTATCAGCAAACGGTCATTTACCCAAAAATTGTAGGCGGTGTTTTGAATCGATAGGCGAAATGCTTTAACGGACTCAGATTTTGGAAGCTTAACTTGGAGACGATACGTTGCATAACCGTCAGAACCAACTTGTTTACCATTAGCCACATAATTATTCCATCTATGGGGAACGTTAATAAAATCCGGAGCTAAGTTAGGCTGGGTAAAATCTTTTGGCTCTAAATATTTCTCCCAATAAAATTCCCAATCTCCATTTAGTGCAATCACTCCATCCTTTTCAAAATCCCAATTGGATAAATCCAGAATACCCTTCTCTGCTTTGGGCATGTTTGGTTTTTCCTTTTGCGAACAAGCAAAGAAAAATATAAAAATTAGAATGAAGAATATCCGATTTAACAATGAAAGCCCTCAATGAAAAGGATTCACATCCTCTAGGATACAGTCAACCATAATTGGCATATGTATAAAATGCAAAGAACATAATAAAAATACGTCAACACAAATTAAATAATATGCATTGACATATATCAAGATATCTTGATATATGGTTATACAGATATGGCAACCGTCGAAAAAAGCAAATCGATTCAGGCAAAAGCAATTCTAAATGCCTTAAAGTCCGTTTCAGACGAGACTAGAATTCGTATTATCAATATTCTTTCGTTCGGTTCATTTAATGTGAACGAAATCACAGATGTATTAGATATGGGACAATCTAGAATTTCTAGACATCTCAAGATTCTACATGACGCGGGACTTCTACAATCGCACAGAGAAGGAACATGGGTTTATTATAAACTTCCAGAAGAGTCAACGATTCAAAATGAATTTGCCTTTGACATAAATAAAATATTACTTGCGCATAAAGAAGATTTGCCGCACAGAGAAACAGATCAGCAAAAGGTTGCCATTCTACTTAAAAATCGAGAAGACAGAAGCGCACGCTATTTTAATAAAGTAGGAAAGAACTGGGATAGAATCCAAGAAGAAGTCCTAAGCCCGGATGTTTACAGAAATCAAATTCTTTCTTTCTTACCAACTAAATCGGAAACCATTTTAGATTTGGGTTGTGGACCGGGTGGATTATTTCCTTACCTCTTAAAAAAATCCAAGCAGGTAATCGGCATTGACTCCTCAGAGAAAATGCTAGAAGAAGCACGCAAAACTTTCTCCAATCAAAAGCGAATCAAGATCGTAGAAGCACCTTTAGAAAATTTACCATTCAAAGCAAACTCCGCCGACGCAGTAGTAGCCTCCATGGTGCTTCATCATATTTCAAACCCTCCCCTAGTCTTACAGGAGGCTAACAGAGTATTAAAGAACAAAGGCTCTCTTTGTATTGTCGATCTAAAAAAACACGACAAGGAATTTATGAGAGACAACTTTGCAGACTTATGGCTTGGATTTGATCCTGACTTGCTGAGTGAATGGTTACGCACAGCCAACTTCGAAATTAAAGAAATTACAGAACAAGAAACGCATTCTTATTTTAAAATTATCGCAATCAAAGCAACTAAAAAAGGAGGACATCATGTCCGCAACAACTAAAACAGAAGATTTTAAAGTTAAAGATTTATCTCTCGCTAACTGGGGAAGAGAAGAAATCATTTTAGCTGAGAAAGAAATGCCAGGACTCATGGCAATCAGAAAAGAATATGGCGCAAAAAAGCCATTAGCCGGTGCAAGAATCGCTGGTTCTTTACATATGACAATTCAAACAGCAGTATTAATTGAAACGTTAATCGCTCTTGGTGCGGAAGTTAGATGGGCTTCTTGTAATATTTTTTCTACACAAGACCATGCTGCTGCTGCAATCGCTAAAGCCGGCATACCAGTGTTTGCCTGGAAAGGGGAAACCGAAGAAGAGTATTGGTGGTGCACTGAGCAAACCATTACATTCGCAAACGGAAAAGGTCCAAACATGATTTTAGATGACGGTGGTGATTTAACTTACCATATTCACACAAAACACCCTCACCTACTTTCTGAAATCAAAGGCGTTTCCGAAGAAACAACTACAGGCGTTGTTCAACTCATGAAAATGATGGCTAAAGGCGAATTAAAAATTCCTGCTATCAATGTAAATGACTCTGTTACTAAATCAAAATTCGACAACCTCTACGGATGCCGTGAGTCTCTTGCTGATGGCATCAAAAGAGCAACTGACGTTATGCTCGCAGGCAAATTATGTATAGTCGCTGGTTTTGGTGATGTTGGAAAAGGATCTGCTGCTTCTCTCAGAAATTTTGGTGCACGTGTAATCATCACTGAGATCGATCCAATCTGTGCTCTTCAAGCTGCAATGGAAGGCTACCAAGTTCTTCGTATGGAAGACATCGTTGACAAGGCAGACATCGTAGTAACCGCTACTGGAAATAACGACATCGTTACTCTTGAACACATGAAAGCAATGAAAGACGGTGCGATTCTTTGTAACATTGGTCACTTCGACACTGAAATCCAAATGGCTCGTTTGAATTCTATGCCAGGAACTACCAAAAAAGAAATCAAACCACAAGTGGACAAGTATACTTTCCCTGACGGCAAATCCATTATTATCCTCGCAGAAGGTCGTCTTGTGAATTTAGGTTGTGCAACTGGACATCCTTCATTTGTAATGTCTAACTCTTTCTCTAACCAAGTTCTTGCTCAAATCGAACTTTATACCAACACAAGCAAATATCCTGTTGGCGTATATCGTTTACCAAAAGAATTAGATGAGAAAGTAGCTGCATTTCACTTGGAGCAAATCGGTGTTAGACTCACAAAGCTAACAAAAGAACAAGCAGACTATTTAGGAGTATCACCAGAAGGTCCTTACAAACCAGAGCATTACAGATACTAGAATTGGGCATTGCGGCGACATTATCGTGGTAGAGACGCGATTAATCGCGTCTTTACAATTTTTACAAAAATCGCCGCCGCGCTCTCCATTCCTGTCCATAAATTGCATCCGCAATTTATGGACACCATGTCGATCGCTAATGCTAGTAAAGGTAAATCTAAACAAATTACATTAATAAAATGTCCATATATAATATAAGCTTGCGTTTTTATGCATATCAATACATACTATCCATATGCATCACTCCGAGGCAAAACTATGAGAACTACAATTATACTATCTGAAGATTTAATCAACAAAGCAGTGCAAGAAACTGGAATCACAGAAAAAACAAAGCTAATTCATATGGGTTTAGAACTACTCATCCAACAAAAAGCAATGGAAAAACTTTCCAATCTTTATGGATCTGCACCCAAACTAAAACATATTCCAAGAGAGAGAAAACAAAAATAGTTGTGAGAATCATCGTAGATACAAATATCTGGATTGATTTCCTCGCAGGAAAGCCTGAAACACTAGAATTAAAATCTCTTGTTTCCGAACTCAAAGTTTTGCGGCATATCTGGGTCGAATCAGAATTACGCGTTGGTAGTATTCCAAAGCCAGAAGTATTTTTTGGCTATTATAAACAAATTCCAGAAACCATTTTCGTCAATTATGAAATTCTTTTTCAATTCATCCAAAAAGAAAAACTCGCAGGCAAAGGTTTGAGTTTTATTGATATAGGCTTATATGCCTCCGCCAAAATGGGGAACCATTTGATCTGGACAAATGATAGGAATCTAAAAAAACTTTGCGAATCTAAAAAGATTTTATTCAAGGGCTAATCAAGTGAAACCGCAAATAACAAGGAAAAATAATAATGGCATATGTAGTTACTGAAAATTGCTTGGATTGTAAATACACAAATTGTGCGGCCGTATGTCCTGCCGAAGCCTTCCGAGAAGGACCAAATATTTTATATATAGATCCGGATTCCTGCATTGACTGTGGTGCTTGTGTTTCTGAATGTCCCGTTGAAGCAATCTTTCCAGATTATGAAGTTCCAAATAAATCGAAAGGCTACATCCAGTTAAACGCTGATGAATCCAAGAAATATCCAATCATTAGAAATAACAAACGACCATTAAAAGGAGAAAGCTGCATAGAAAATAAGAAGGCTTAAATTTAACGTAATCCCAATCTAATAGAGGTTACCCACTGTCACCCCCGAAATTTTCTGTCGGGGGTCTCTACTACTCATTGAGATTCCCGATATCGCTTGGCGGTCATGTGAGCAAAGCGAAAGGGTGGAATTTCGGGAATGACAGATTGAGTAACTTTATAAATTTATTGGAAACCCAAATATCAAACCTACGTTAATTTTAATGAATACATATCTAGCGGCTAATAACAATATGACAACTAAACCAAAAATAGAAGACCTACTTAAAGAAAGAATTCTCGTGCTCGACGGAGCAATGGGAACCATGATCCAACGTTATCCGCTAACGGAAGAAGATTTCCGTGGCGAAAGATTCAAAGATCATCCGTTTCCACTGAAAGGAAATAATGACCTACTCTGCATTACCCGCCCGGATATAATTGAAGCGATTCATACGGAATTTTTAGAAGCCGGTGCGAACATTATTGAAACTTGCACATTTAGTTGCTCTAAGATATCGCAAGCAGACTACAAACTTGAACATCTTGTTAGAGAATTGAACATAGCCGGTGTCAAAGTAGCACGAACGGCTATAGACAAATTCCAAGCTAAAAATCCAGACCATCCTTGTTTTCTAGCTGGTGCATTCGGTCCAACTACACGCACTGCCTCTATGTCGCCTGACGTTAATAATCCAGCTTACCGCGCTACTAGCTTTGATGAACTCGTAGAAGTTTTTTATGAACAAGTAGACGCTCTCATGGAAGGCGGCGTAGACTTACTTCTCCCAGAAACGATTATTGACACTCTCAACTTGAAAGCAGCCATTTTCGCTATTGAAAAATGCTTTAAAGAGCGCGGAGTTCGAGTTCCTATTTCTATCTCTGTTACGATTACAGATAAATCAGGAAGAACTCTTTCGGGTCAAACTGTAGAAGCATTTTGGAATTCTATTGCCCATGCAAGACCAATGAGTGTTGGAATTAACTGTGCGTTAGGCGCTGAGGATATGCGACCATATATCGAAGATCTTGCAACAGTAGCTGGAACGCATATTAGTTGTTATCCGAACGCCGGTCTTCCAAATGCTTTTGGTGGATATGACCAGACTCCAGAAGAGTTCGGTCATCATATGCACGATTTTGCAACACAGGGTTGGCTGAATATTGCCGGCGGATGTTGTGGAACGACTCCGGGTCATATTAAAGCAGTAGCCCAAGCGGTTAAAGGTATGAAACCGCATATTCCAGCTAAACCAGAAGAAGTGACAAGACTTTCCGGTCTTGAGCCTTTAAACATTACTCCCGACAAAGGATTTCTCATGGTAGGTGAGAGAACTAACGTTACTGGCTCTCCAAAATTTAAAAACATGATTCTTGCCGGCGACCTAGAAGGTGCAGTGGCTGTTGCCTTACAACAAGTGCAAAACGGTGCCAATATCATCGACGTAAACTTCGACGAAGCACTGTTAGACGGTGAAAAACTGATGACCGAGTTTTTAAACCTACTTGCCTCTGAGCCAGAAATTTCTCGTGTTCCAATCATGATTGATAGTTCTAAATGGTCAGTGATTGAAGCGGGTCTGAAGTGTGTTCAGGGCAAAGCGATAGTAAACTCTATCAGCATGAAAGAAGGCGAAGAAAGATTTATCGAAAACGCGAAGCTTGTTCGACTCTACGGAGCAAGTGTAATCGTAATGGCATTCGACGAACAAGGACAAGCCGCAACGAAATCAGATAAAGTGCGTATCTGCCAGAGAGCCTACAAGCTGTTAACCGAAAAAGTCGGCTTTCCTCCTAGCGATATTATTTTTGACCCTAACATTCTTACTGTTGCAACTGGAATTGAGGAACATAACAATTATGCGATGGACTTCATTGAAGCGACACGCGAAATCAAAGCTACCTGCCCTCATGCAAAAGTGAGTGGTGGTGTGAGTAATATTTCGTTTTCGTTTAGAGGAAATAATCCTGTTCGAGAAGCAATGCATTCTGTATTTTTATACTATGCAATTAAAGCAGGAATGGATATGGGAATCGTAAATGCGGGAATGCTTTCTGTGTATGAAGAAATTCCAAAAGACCTACTCGAACTTGTAGAAGATGTAATCCTTAATCGCCGTCCTGATGCGACAGAAAGACTCATCAACTTCGCAGAATCCGTTAAAGCGGCAAGCGGTGATAAGACGCAACAAGTAAAAGATGACGCATGGAGAAAAGAGCCAGTAGCCGCTAGACTTTCCCACGCTCTTGTAAAAGGAATTGTAGAATTTATTGACGAAGACGCAGAAGAAGCCAGAAAGAATTATGCAAGAACACTCGAAGTAATCGAAGGTCCTCTCATGGACGGAATGCGAGTCGTAGGAGAATTGTTCGGAGCGGGTAAGATGTTTTTACCGCAAGTCGTAAAGAGCGCACGGGTAATGAAAAAAGCAGTAGCTTACCTACTCCCATTTATGGAAGCTGAAAAAGCAGCAAACTCCGACACATCTGCACGCGAAAAAATTCTTATGGCTACAGTAAAGGGAGACGTTCACGATATTGGTAAAAATATCGTAGGAGTAGTATTAGCTTGTAATAACTACGAAGTAATTGATCTTGGAGTCATGGTTCCGACGGATAGAATTTTACGAGAAGCAAAAGAACACAAAGTCAGCGCCATCGGCTTATCGGGATTAATCACACCTTCTCTTGACGAAATGGTTCACGTTGCAAAAGAAATGGAGCGGGAAGGATTTAAAATTCCTTTACTCATTGGTGGTGCAACAACAAGTCCGGCACACACTGCTGTTAAAATTGCAGAGCAGTATTCAGAGCCAGTAGTTCACGTATTGGATGCATCTCGTGTTGTAAACGTAATGAACGAACTTTTAAATCCAGAGGCTAAGACAAAGTATGTGTCAGACGTTCGTAAAGACCAAGCAAGACTTAGAGAACAATACTTAAACAGAAATGCAGAGCGAAATAATTTGACCCTTGAAAATGCTCGCCGAAATAAACCAGTTTACGATTGGAAGACACAAGAAATTGCAAAGCCATCTTTTATTGGAAAGAAAATTTTCGCAGACTTCTCCCTAGCAGAATTAGTTCCTTTCATCGACTGGTCTCCCTTCTTTCATACTTGGGAGTTAAGAGGTCGTTACCCCGACATTTTCCAAGATGAAGTGGTAGGAAAACAAGCCCAAGACTTATACAACGATGCACAAGTCCTATTAAAAGACATTGTGGATAACAAGCGTTTTACGGCAAAAGCGATCATAGGAATGTTCCCTGCGAATAGTATTGGAGACGATATAGAAGTTTACGAAGACGAAACTCGCACAAAAATTCTAACGAAATTTCATACGCTCAGACAACAAATGTCTAAGCCAGAAGGACAATTTAATTATGCGTTAGCGGACTACATTGCTCCAAAAGAATCAGGAAGAATTGATTATATTGGTGGGTTTGCGGTTACATCTGGACATGGAGCAGACGAATTCGAAAAACTTTTTGAAGCCAAGCATGACGATTACAATTCCATCATGGCGAAAGCGTTAGCCGACAGACTAGCCGAAGCATTTGCAGAATGTATGCATAAATATGCGCGAGACGAATGGGGATTTGGAAAAAATGAAAATCTTTCCAATGCTGAGTTAATCAAAGAAAAATACAGAGGAATTCGACCTGCCGCTGGTTATCCTGCAAGTCCCGATCACACCGAAAAAGGAATCCTCTGGGATTTACTAGACGTAGAAAAGGAAGTTGGAATCAAACTCACAGAAAGTTATGCGATGTGGCCCGGAAGTTCCGTTAGTGGACTCTATTTTTCTCATCCTGATTCAAAGTATTTTGCAGTAGGTAAAATTGGAAAAGACCAAATCACTGATTATGCAAAAAGAAAAAATATGGAAATTCAGATTGTAGAAAAGTGGCTTTCTCCTTACTTAGATTATATGTAATCTAAATTTAATTTCGGATCAGGAACCTATCGCCACTGAGGCACGGAGACACAGAGAAAAGAGTAAATAGCGTTAGCGAAGCTTGCACTGAGCTTGCAGAATGTGTCAATACTCTCTGCGAACTCTGGGTGCTCTGTGAGAGACAATTTCTTAGCTTTTACAAAGTTCTTGATCCAAATACAAAGGTGTGGAATGAAATATTTATTATTTTTATTATTAATACTCTCTCTCTTGAGTTGCAAAAAGAATCAAGAACTCGAATGGATAAAACGCTCAGCGACAAATGATATTGATTTGTATTTAACTCCTCATAAATTTAATGTATTAGAAAATGATTGGATAAATTTAAAATACTATTCGAAGTATGAAAAATCAGATTTAGTCAGACACCTTCGCTCCTATGGAAGAACGTTAGACGACCTCAAAACAAATCCAGTCTTAGAATACAAAGAAGCAGAAAACATTGTAACCTTAAAAGTGGCGAGAAGTGCACACTCTACTTTTTATGACTACGACACAAATATTCCAATTGTTTTTTACGGACCGAATTGGATTCAAAAAGGGGAATATACGGACTCAATTCACCAACAACATATAGTCCCTACTCTCGCAAAGATTTTAAAAATAAGAAATCCAAACGGAGTGGAAACTCATCCTTTAACGCAAATTTTAAAACCAAGTGCAGAGGGAAATCTCCCTGAAATCATTGTCACTGTAGTTGTTGACCAAGGTGGACAACAGTATTACAAAGCCCATCCAGAAGTTCCGATTCAAATTTCTAAAATAAAAAAAGAAGCGGCATATTTCCCGAATGCGCTCGTTGGTCATTTAGATGCAGAAACTGCTGTTGGTCACGCAGCTATTGGAACAGGAGCTTATCCTAGAAAGAATGGGATTATTGGCAACGGATACTTGCGATTAGCCAATGGTAAAATTACTAGAGACGAAATTTATACCACAAGTGACACGACTGTAAATCCGGGAGAGTTATTAGTTGAGACTCTCGGAGATGTATTAGACAATGAATATCGCGGAGAGTCGGAAGTGATTAGCCAATGTTATGCTCTGAGGGCTTCTATTGGCATGGCAGGACATGGAGCTTCAAAAATAAAAGGCGCAGACTATCTAGGTGACAAGGATATAGTTTATTGGCTTTCTACCGGAAAATCGCAATGGGTAACGGATACTCGCTATTACACACTCCCACCCGAGACTATCGACTATAATCCCTTAAATACGTTTAATGAAGAGTATCCGCAAGGTTGGGAAGGCATCAATGTCAAAGGCTTTGATGAAATCCATAAATATTGGGGAATCTTAATGGCAAATCCTGCGGAAACAAAATCAGAAGCTGAGCTTTTTCGAAAAGTTATCAAGGCGCACTTAATTGACAAAGGCAGACATGCAGATGGAATCCCTGATTTAGCTTATTTGACAATTAAATCTACAGATGCAGTTGCACATCAGTTTGGATTTGAATCTCTCGAAGCCAAAGAAACTTTCAGAGAAGCAGACAAACAAATCGGACTCATTTTTGATTTTTTACAAAAGGAATATAACAATAAATTTATACTTATTATTACAGCAGACCACGGAGGAACTCCAATGCCAGAGCTTTCCGGCGCTGAGAGATACACTATGAAAGAATTAGTTGCAGAGATTAACAAGCTTTTGCCGGAGGAAGCAAGGCAAACGGAAAGCTTAATTAACTTTATGACTATTGCACAAATTTCATTGAATCATGAAGTTTTAAAAAAGTATTCAGTCACTGAAAAACAAATCATAGATAAAATAATGAGTATTGAAGTAAATCATAAGCCCTTTTTTAAAAAAGTATTTGCAAAAGCTGATTTAAAGTAATTTTTTTATGAAGTTGTTTTTAGTTAGATATGTTTTTCTTTTTCTTTTTTTTCTGACAACTAATAGTATTTACTCTCAGATTAAACTAGATAATATTTTTACAATCGAAGATGGAATTTCTTATTCGATTGTTTTGCCAGTCAATTACAATAAGAACAAAAAGTATCTTCTAGCCGTTGGTCTGCATGGACTCTTTAGCGATGGAAGTCGTATGGTAAACCCGTTTAGCTATTATTCGCGGTATATGAATATAATCCTTGTTTGCCCCGACGGAAATTTTACAGACAATGGAAGAAATGGAGTAAAATGGGGTTATGATAAGAGTGAAAAGTATATATTAAATCTAGTCGATTTAATTAAAGCAAAATATAAAGTTTACGATGACGTGCTCCTCTTTGGATTTTCGCAAGGAGGAAACCAGGGTCTACAATCCGCACTTTCTAGTCCTAATATTTTTCGCTATTTTGCAGGACTTTCTGGTGGTTACACTTCTTTAACCGATAGACAGATTTCAAACGCGGGAAAAATAAATATTCTATTTATCTCAGGGGACACAGGAGAAGGAGAAGCATTTACCCGACGCGAAATGGATAATCGCTTTCAAGTTTTAAAACGATACAATCCGTATGCTATTCGAAAAATCTATCCCGGGATTCGACATGAAGTCATTCACGAACAAGCCTTTTACATGTTTGACTGGTTAATGACCGTTAGCCAAAAAGATAGATCAACTCATTTGATCAAAGAAGATTTTTTTAAATCTTACTTTGATAGCACAAATGCACTCGGCTCTGAAAAATATCAAGAAAGCATTCAATATGCATATGATAGCATTTCTAAAAATAAAGTCTTTGCCCCTTCTTATTTTAATTTAGTGTCCTCTTTTTTCTCAATGAAGGATATCCTCAGCTTTAAAAAGTTTTTTTTCCCAATGCTTGAATTATACTCGACCTATTCTTTCTTCGATCATAGCCCCGTCTTAAACTTGATTGAAAATATAAAATTATCCGATGTAGATTTTTTAATCAAAGAAAAATTTTTGGAATTTGTTCAAACAAAATTAAACGAATATGAAACTAGACTTTCCAATCTTTACAAAGGAGAAATCTATTTACTGCTCGCGGAGCTACACATCATTAACCACAATACACAGTATGCAAGAGCCGCTTTCAAAAAATCTTTATCATTCTATACCCAAATAAATCCCAAAGAAACGATTTATATAGATGCGCAGGTTAAGAAGAAATTAATTTATGTAACCGAATACATTAAAGAATTGGAAGTAATTAAATAACCAAATATTGTTTGTTGAATTATAGACTTTTGCAGACAGTAGTTCCATCGTATGTACACGATTTAATTTTTAAGCTTGTCGAAGTTGAACTTACTATACAAGACTTTGTATCACTGTAAATATTTTGTAAAAAAATAGTTCCATTAGAATAAGTCGTAGTGCAATTACATTTATAAGTAGCTGTAGCCGAATTAAAGCATTTACTTTCACTAAAAGTTTGTCCGGAAGAACAAGACATTGTTGCTTTAATATTAAACCACCATTCACTGCAATCAGTTGATGAAGCAAGACAACTATTTCCAAAGTTACTTACCGAGGATGAAAGATTTGCGGCAGAAGTGAGACAAGAGGTGGTTTGGGATTGCTGTGTTTGCAATATTAACAATGATAGCAGTGGTTTATTATCTTTTTCTTTTGACTTATTACAGCCTATAAATGTAACCCAAAAAAACATAATAGTTGCAAAAGTTTTCATTATATTCATATATTTGTTCGTGTAATTATTTAAGTTATTAATTGCACTTATTAATAAAATGTTGTCAATAATAAAAAGCAAAACCTATTCAGATCTCTAGAATTACGAGAGTTGACTGATTCAAATTTCTTTTTTTCACTTCCTGACAGTTTCATGACAAATGGAATTTAAGGTATGGTAATATATTGGTATGTGGTCAAACTTACTTATATTGCATTCAAACGATAAGAACAGAGACAGAGAAACCTTTTCAGGTTTATTACACTGGAAAACATGTATGAGAACCCTTTATATCGGGGACATTCGAATTTTCGATCATACTCAGGTGCAATTCTCTCGACATTATGAGACCTATGTGGGCTACGAAGCATACAAATTGCTTCTCGAAATTGTAAGTGGAATTCGTTCACGACTACTTGGAGAAACAGAAATTTTAGCGCAATTCAAAGAAATCATGAAAAATGAATCGTTACCAAAACACTCTCTTGGTGACTACTTAAAGAAACTCCGCGACCAAATCATTGAAGATTCGCGAAAAATTCGAAGTGGGCATTTACGTTTTTTGGGAGATCAGTCTTATGGTGGTTTAGCAAATCGTTATTTAAAGTCCACAAAAGAAGTAGTCTTGTTCGGGACTGGAAATTTGGCAGTAAAAGTATTACCCTGGCTTTTAGAAAAAAATAGAAAAGTAACTGTGATAGGAAGAAATTTAGAAAAACTTAAAGAAATCGCTTCCAAGTATCCTGTTCAAATTCAAACGTTAGACGCTTTCGTTCCTAAGGATGAAGCAATTGTCATTGCAGCTCCCATTTCCTTAAAAGAAATTATTCCTTCCATAAAAGACAATACAATGGTCGTTGATTTTAGAGAAGACGATAAAGGGGATAATTTTGGTAATGCGCTTAATTATATTTCTTTCGAGTCAATGCTAAATTCTCTCAAAGCGCAAGAAGAGAGAAACAATGAACTTCGAAAGACTTTGGAAAAAGTCGTTACTGAACTTGCGATAGAGCGTGAAAATGAAAGCCAAAACTTTATCTATGGTTGGGAAGACATACCTTGCCTAGCCTGCTAAAAATTGGTTCCAGAAAAAGCGCACTAGCGAAATTACAATCCTATTTAGTAGCAGATGCTCTAAAGAAAAAATTTCCCGACCTAAAAATCGAATTTTATTTTAAAGAATCGTTAGGCGATAAAGACCTCACTTCTCCGCTTTGGAAAATGGGCGACAGAGGAGTTTTCACAAAAGACTTTAAAGAAGATTTACTAAACGAAACAGTCGATGTAGTCATTCACTCTTGGAAAGACTTAGATTTACAACATGAGGATAACACAGAAGTAATCTCAATCCTAGAGCGAGCCGACCAAAGAGATCTACTCCTTTTTAAAAAAGAACATTTATTAAATCCAAATTTTTCAGAAATAAAAATATTCAGTTCTTCCCCAAGAAGAGAATTCAATCTAAAAAGATTTTTAGCGAAAGCTTTACCAAAAAGACTACAGGGTAAACCAATTGTATTCGAGCCCGTGCGCGGAAATATGCAAACAAGACTCGCCAAATGGAGCGAATCAAAAGAAACGCAAGGACTCATTTTAGCCAAAGCTGCCCTTGATAGACTCCTAACTGAGAATTTTCCAGAAGCGGCAACTGACGAGTATGCGCAAATCAGAAAAACGATTCGCGTTTACTTAAAAGATGCAGCCTTTATGTGTCTGCCTCTTTCGGAAAATCCAAATGCTCCTGCACAGGGCGCACTCGCTGCCGAAATTAAATCAACGAGACAAGATATACGTGAAATCATTGCAACTCTTACAATTCCAGAAGTAGGCAAATCAGTATTAATCGAAAGAAAAGAATTACAAAAATACGGTGGCGGTTGTCATCAAAAAATTGGTGTAAGTTCACTCGTTAGAAAATATGGAGAAGTTTTTTATCTTCGCGGGCTAACTGATGACGGAATAGAACTAAACGCACAAGCTCTTTCTAAAAATAAAACCACTCAACCAAAAGCTGAGCGCATAACGAGTATTTTCCCAAGAGAAAATGAAAAATTAAAATTTAAAAGAGAAACAATCACCGAACCAGAACTAAGTGGTTCCAATTTCCTAGTTGCACGCACCAATGCCTGGCATCCAAACTGGACTCAGATGAATTTGGAACAAATCATTTGGGCAGCCGGAATAAAGACATTCTATCAATTAGCCGGAAAAGACCAATGGGTGAGCGGAACCTCAGACGGACTAGGCGAAGATGAAAATCCAAATATTTCGATCCTGCTTGGCGAAGAGAAACCATTTGTAAAATTAACCCACGAAGATAGCGGCGAAATTCAATCCAATTTAGAAAGAATCTATACTTATAAAATTTCATTAGAAGCGGATATTCCTGATTTAACGCAAAAGACTCATTTCTTTTGGATGAGTGGCTTCCAGTTTGATCTGGCTATTCAAAAGTATCCTTCAATTGTAAATAGCTTTCATGCCTGTGGTCCGGGTATTACTGCTACTCATATTAGAAAGCGACTTGGTGAACTAGGAAGTCTTGAGATTTTCTTAAATTATGAAGATTGGGTTGGGTTTCATTCGTCGTAGAGACGTTTTATGAAACGTCTCTACGAATAGTAAATATTATTTCAATTGCTTTGCATCGTGAGAGATTACTTTCTTGCGATCTACTTTTACGAAACCTTTTACAGTATGAACTGTGAAGGTATTGTCATCCATAGCGGTAATCACACCAGTAACCGCTTGTCCACCATCTAAAGAAAGAACTTCTAAACGTCCATATTTCGCGAAGAGACTTTGTTCAGTCTCAGCAGGAGCAGAGTTAGCATCTGATTCTATTTCATCTTTGCCTTCGATAATTTTTATATCAGCATCTGTAATAGCGGATCTCTTGAAATTTCCACCGCGAGAAATTTCTTGTGCAGATTGTTTACTATCTAAAATTTCGATCGGCTCAACAGTGAGTGGAACTTCCTCTTTGTGTTTCGTAATCCCAACAACCCCATCTAGAACGGATACTCTAGTGACATCCTCTTTGCCTTTATCAGGATCAACTACAACTAAGAAGCGAGTTCCTCTTACTCCAGCGATTACAGTTGGAGTTACAATGTTGAAATTATCAGATTGTTTCTGTTTGGTAACATTTGCCACTAACATACCTTTCTTTATCGAAACCTCTTCTGTAACATTTCCGTTTGTTTCTACTAATCGCTTAAGAGAAACTTCCGTATTTGCCTTGATTCGTAAAGACGATCCATGAGAGAATTCTAAATCAACGGTTGATTTGTCTCCTGTGAATAGCATTTGATTTGTAGTAAGAAGAGCGCCTACTTCTGGTTTAACGCCTGCATCGCTAGGATTTGATTTTACTTTTACATCCCCTACTACAAAAGTAACTTTTGCTTTTAATTCACCGGGAGTAGCAACTTGCGGCTCCTTCGGCTTATCTCCATTACCCACAGCAAGAAAAATTCCCAAAAAGATTACTGCTGCTGCCCCTAATACATAGATTATTTTTTTATTCATTCCATTACTCCGATCTAATTTTATAATTTTTTGTTGTTCCATTTTTTGAAATTTATCTAGAATCTCACTTGAAGTCGGAAACTCAATCGTATGTGCTCCCGTTCTAGAAAGAAGTTCTTCGATACTTCTAACCCGCTGCGATACTTCATTTGGTTTGTTATCAATTAAAGCATCATAAACTTTTTTTTCTAATTCTGAAAATTCTTCCATTCTATTACTCGCTTATCTTCATTTATGGTGCAATTCCATGCTCTTCGGCTAGCTGAATCAACCTTGCAGTCGCTTTCACTACTAACCTCGAAACAGTTGAAATTGATAATTCCATTACTTCCGCAATTTCGGCTAACGTCATATCCTTTATATTTTTCATAATCAGGGCGACTCTTTGATCTTCCGGTAGCAACGCCAAACACTGTCGTAACCTCAACTCCATATCTTTCAATTCTTCTCTTTTTTCAAATGATGTCTTCTTACTCTGATAAATATCAATATTGTTGGATGCGTTTTCTTTTACCGTGGAAAACTTTTTACTATAATTAATAGAATTGTTCCTGGCAATCGTGTAAAGAACCATGATAGCTTTTTCAGGAGGAAGATTACTCTCACCATAACTCCTAAAATAGCTAAAAAAAGTCTCTTGCATCAAGTCAGAAGCAACCTCTTGGTTGTTGGAATATTTATATAAGAAATCAAAGATTCTTTTATGATACATCTCATACAAACTTCCCATGTAAAGTGTCTTATCTAGCATCAAAACATTGTTTAGAATAAGTTTCATATTTTCAAGATAAAAAACTTTGCATCCACTTGCTTAATTAGACAAATTAACTTAGGGTTTTTTTCATCTGAGCATTTAATATATTTATTTTTTTGCCTTACTCGGAGCCTTTTCTTTTTTTTCTGCAGAATTTACTTCGGCGAATTGGTCTTTTAATACAGACTGAATTTGTTCCATCTCTGACTCAAGAAAAGAAAGAAACTCGGTATGATATCCATGACAAACAGTTTTCACTGAACAATAATCACATTTCCGTTTATCAGCTCCAATTGGAAATGCAGGGTATTGGTTTTCAGAAAGACTTTTCCAAAATGGTAAAAACAAATCATCCGAGTAATCTACTGTTCTTCCTCTTATGAGATTAGGTTTGCTTTGTAACGGAAAATGGAGAATTGCCGGCGCAACACAAACGGATTTAACACCAAGTAAATCATATATTTCCTTTTTAATTTGCTCCGATTGATTCACAACATGAGCTGTCAAACCTGACAGAATTCTATTTTTATCCTTTACATCCTTAGCAGATACAAATGAAGTTAAATATAGAGTATCCCTTTCGAGTAAAAGCAAATCAACATTTGTCTTAATTGATTCATTCCAAATCGCAGGCGTTGAAAATACGATTGAGTCTAATGTTTTATTTGCCTCCGATGAAAAAACTGCCTTTTTAAAAATCTTATTGTTTTCGGATAACAGTTCGTGATAGAAAGGTAAAAAGAAATTTTCAAGGTAATCTTTGAATTCTAACTCGGATAATTTTCCTAAGACACCAAATGGAAGTTCTCCTGACTCGATTCTCTTTGGACTAAAAATTTTTTTCGTAAGATCTGTAGCATCTAGACTTGAATCCTCTCTTAAATAAGAAAATAGCTGTCTGATATTAAAGTTCCTTGTAAGAGCACTGACCGATTCAAGCTCTCCACTAACATCAGCTTCTTCTTCTGTATCAACCGAGTATTCGTAAAAAAACTTTTTCGGGCATTCCATATAACTTACAAATTTTCTGACCGACAAATTTTTATTATGCGCTAATTTGGAATGTCCTACGTCAATCGACGAACGAAAAAAGTAAGACTTCATTTTCTGATTTAAGTTTTTATTAGAAGTTAAGGTATCTATTTCGCCAGATAAACGAGAGTCTGAGTTCGCTATCCAATTAGGATAAGAATTCTTCAACAGAGAAAGGTTTAATTCTTTTTGTTTTAAATCAATCAGATGAAACGTTTCTTTTTCAAAGACAGTAGCCTCATCCATTCTATATTCTAAATACGAAAATAAGGGAATCTTTTTATAGTTTGTATTTGCTTGTTTAGAAATACTCCTGATCCATTCCAACTCGCGCGCCGGATAATACTCTCTATCGTTAATCGTATCAAGACTCACATAGCTAAATGTATATCGCTTTGCATTGTGATTAAAGATATGATAAAAATAGTTTTTTAGTTTCAACGCTGCATCTAATCGAGAAGAATGAATCGTATCCTCTATCATTACAGAATCATGCTTACTAGAAGTGTGACTAAATTTTCTCTCGTCGAGTCCCACTAAAAACAAGTAATCAAAACTTGGATCAATTGCATCTAACAATTCTCCAACTACGACGCCGTTTTTTAGAACTCTGGCATCCCCTTCTGTCCATGATTCCATTAGCGTAAGCAATATATCCGCAAAGTCATCGAGAGTAAAATCTAGATTATCCGCAAGTAAAGAGCCTAACTCCGAATCTATTGACTCAATACTTGCCAAGAGATTATTTGTTTTAGTAAGCCCTCTCTCATTTAGTCGCACACTTTCCTCAGACTTATTATAACGCATCGATGGATGAAGATAGGTGTCCAAGATAATTCTAAAAAATTTACTAAAATCACTTAAACGAGTAAAGTCTTCTTTTAACCCAATCAAGTCTTGCAGCAAAGAAGAACTAACCGCTAGAAACTCATACACTTCTTCAATTAATTCTGTTTCTAGACTGATTGTATCGTCTGACGTATTTCCGATTAAAATCAAATTCAATCTAGACCATAAACTCTCCCAAGTCATCAAATTGGATTCGCGAAAGCCCTGCCTTTTTCGATGTTGTTTGTCCAAGAATTCAGTTAAATTCATCTTTGAAATAATTTGATTCCATACTTCTGGTTTTATAGAAATTCTCATTTCTTCTAAAATTGGATAGAAACAAGGATTATAAAAAAGAGAGAAAATCGTCTCTTTATCAAAATCAGAAATGGAAAGTTTTAAAATGGATGCGACCGCAGAGAAATAAGGAGACTTTTTCTTTCGAATGTCTTTCGTGAAGGAATAAGAAATTCCTATTCGGTCGAAAACATTGCTCACCAGGAGCGAATAATTCACATCTTCCGCTGGAAGAACAAGCTTAATCGACGTTAGCCGAAAAGCATCATCGTCTTTATGCTCTTCTATAAGACGAAGGATTTCTCTACCTACAAATTCAATTTCGCGATAAGCTTCCTGCGACTCATAAAAATTCAAATCTGCATTCGGTAAAATTTCTGGGAATTCAATTCCAAGTGTAGTTTGAATCTCTTCGATTTTCTTGTCTCCAAAGAATTTATTAAGAATATGCCAATCAGGAATTAATTGTTTCAACTTGCTTGAATTCAGTTTTACATTGTTCTTATGCATCAGACGAACAGGAGGCATCGGGATTAAAAAGGATATTTTTACGTAAGAAGAAAGAATTTCTAAAACTTTAAAATGAAGTGGATCTATCTCAGAGACTCCGTAGAGAATAATTTCATCTCCGAATTTTTCCTTTGCTTCTTTTTCTGAGATAAAATGAGATTTGCCGCCTGCACAGGCTTCGTATACATATTCTATTTCAATTTTTTTATTTCCCTTTGCTTTGATAAAGGTTCGAATCACTGAATCGTATTCTTCTTTTATATTGCTTGGAATTTTCTCTTCTTTTAAAGAAAATGAAATGAGCGATTCTTTCCAAAACTGGAAAATGGCACCGGCTAATTGCCGTAATACTTTCTTATTCACTTGAGAAGAAGCTTTGTCTTTGACACTCTTAGTCTTTCGCTTACTCTCTTCCTTATTTTGTTTTAAGAGAATACTTTCGATGAGTAAAATACAAGCTAGGTCAGAAATTAAATTTTCTGAAGAAGGCTGATTTTTTAAAAACTCCTTAGGAATAATTCTATAGGGACTAATTTCAAATAGCAGAGAAGGAATATTATCCGCTACGAGTTTAAGAGAAAGATAATCCGTTGTTAAATTTTCACGAGTGAAGACTCTTACCAAATCTTTTAGAATTAAAACATCTTCTCTTTCAGAAAATATTTCTAGTTTGCTTCGAAGAGATTGATAAAGAGCAGAATTGTCAGAGAAGATAGAAAGATAAAAATTATTCGAGCGAAATTCTTTCATACTTCATCGGCTCTTGGATCGGATTGAAGAAAAATCTTGTCTTGCAAGCAGGACAAGCATAATTACCCTTTGCACGCAGACGCAATTTTGCATTGCAAGAAGGACAATAGGTATAGAATACACCTTCTTTCACAAGAGCAGAGCGAACCTCAGGCAATGTAGAGACGGCATTAACTTCCTCTTCCGTTACATCAAGCTTTGATTCTAAAAAATCCTTTGCCTCTTCGCGTAACGCAAAGATGTGAATGATAGACTTGTCTATATTCTCCTGCAAAAGAGAAATGGAGTTTCCCTTAAGCCCTGAAAAGGCGATTTCACACCCAAATTCTCTTAGATGGTAAATAATTTTCTTTAGGAAAACTAAACCTTCTTGGCTAATAGAATCCACACCAGTAAAATCAAAGAGAACAGCCCTAGTCGTATGTGCCACAGATTCTACTTGTTTCCATACATTTTCCCCTAGACTTTGACCAAAGTTGCCTGACAAATTAATGACTATATGTTTTGCTTTATTCAATATTTCCTTTCCGACAAAGTTAGTTTCTGAAATTCTGGATATTAGTAAATAAAAATTATAGTATAGAAAATATATACAATAAAAAATCTACTTTGAACCGTTTTTTTAAGTGAGTAATAATAAATGTTCAACAAACGATACTTAATCTTTCCTATTGACATTGTCTTCATGACAATCTCTTACTTAACGGCACATCTAATTCGCTATGAAAGCTTAGAATTCCTCGCTGACCCTGAGAAATTTGCAATCTCAATGCTGATTGTAGTAGGAACTAGGTCGATTGTTTTTCTTTATTCCGATATTTACAGGTCGCTCTGGGCTTATGCATCTATTCATGACTTAATGGAAATCATTAAAATCACTCTATCGTCTTCCCTATTTTCAACACTGGCTCTTTTATTTTATAATCGATTCTCCCAGCATTCTAGAATGGTTCCAATTTTGGATACATTGCTATTACTCAGCCTACTCTGCTTTCGAAGTTTCTCTTGGCGAATTATTCGAGATGAATACTTAAGCAAAAATTTCAATGATGGAAAAGCGACATTAGTAATTGGTGCAGGTAAATCAGGAATGATGCTTGTTACCGAAATTCGGAGGCAACCTGAATTAAACTTGCGACCAGTCGGATTTTTAGACGATGACCCTTCCAAGCTTGGGGCACATATTCAAGGCGTCCCCGTCCTAGGCGCAATCGATCAAATTGAAAATTTCTTAACAACCTATAAAATTGAAGAAATCATCATTACTCTCGGAGCACTACCCGGAAAAACAATTAGCAATATCATAAAAGTTTGTGAGGCTTATAAAATCCATGCAAAGATTCTTCCTTCGATTGGAGAAATCTTTGCTGGGAAAAAATCTTCTTATAATCAATTGCGTGAAGTCAGAGTCGAAGACTTGCTCGGGCGGGATCCAGTCGATTTGGAAATTGAATCTATTAAATCTTATTTGAAAGGACAAACAATATTAGTCTCTGGAGCTGGTGGCTCTATCGGCAGCGAAATTTGCAGGCAGGTATCTTTGTTCGATCCAGAAAGTTTAATATTACTGGATGCAGCAGAGACACCGCTTTATCATATTGACTATGAACTTCGCAAGGCATTTCCTGACATTCGCTACGAATCCATTATCGCTGATGTAAAAAATCTTTCGAGGCTCGGTCATATTTTCGAACAATACACGCCAACGGTAGTGTTCCATTGTGCGGCATACAAGCATGTGCCTCTGATGGAAATCAATCCATCGGAAGCTGTATTGAACAATGTAATGGGAACAAAGAATATTGCCGACATATCCCGATTATCCGGCGTTGATCGCTTTGTTTTAATTTCTACAGATAAAGCAGTCAATCCAGTCAATATAATGGGAGCTTCAAAACGTGCATCAGAGCTTTATCTTCAACACATTACTCCAAATTCTAAAACTAAATTTATCACAGTTCGATTCGGAAATGTGCTTGGCTCAAATGGAAGCGTAATTCCTAGGTTTAAGGAACAAATTGAAAAAGGTGGACCAGTAACCGTAACCCATCCAGACGTTATCCGCTATTTCATGACGATTCCAGAAGCATCCCAATTGGTTTTACAAGCAGGAAGCATGGGAGAGCGGGGAGAAATTTTTATTTTAGAGATGGGAGAGCCAGTCAAAATATTAGAGCTAGCAGAAGAAATGATACGACTTTCAGGATACCAACCTTATAAAGACATTAACATTGAATTCACAGGACTCAGACCGGGCGAAAAGCTATACGAGGAGTTACTGCTCAATTTAGAGGGAATCAAGAAAACGCATCATCCAAAAATCAAAATTGCTGCCTCTAACCTCAATCAGAATCAAATTGTCTTCATAAGTAAACTAAACCAACTCTTTAGCTTAGCGAAAGCAAACAAAAACAAGGAAATTTACGATTTATTTAAAGAAATCATTCCAGAATATCAAAAACACATTGATTATATTTCGATTACTAAAAACAATTAAAAGAACCGTATGGAACCAGAACTTACCGAAACAGAAATCCGCACGCTGAGAGATTTTAAGATTCAGCTATTCGATACCTATTGGGAAAAATTTCCCACTTTTTATCTACATATACTTCCACATCCAAATTTGGAAATGGGCAAACGAGGACTTGTAGGAAATGAAAAAGAATCAGGCGTCGTCCTCGCCTTTGGCTCTACTGCCGTAAGAGATATTTCTTCTCAGTCAGATTATCTTTATGCAGAATTACAATTTGGATTTAGTTGGGAAAAATTGATTATCCCCTGGGATGCAGTTTTTAGAATATACGATAAAGGTCAAAATTCAATCACGCAATTGAGAGTATTCGAGGATGAATTAGACTTCAGCAAGTCAGAAGCTAAACCCAAAAAGCCCGAAAAGAAAAAAGAATCAATCGAATCAAAAGTTATCGAAGTAGATTTTACAAGGAAGAAAGAATAAGAATGCAAAAATTCAAATGGATTGTTGCCGGTGATATTGATGGTTTTTTTGAATTAATGCTCGACAACTTGTTGCAGCTTCTTGTATTAACCGCACTTTGTTCATTCGTTTGCGGAATGCCAGCTGAATTTGTTTTTGCAGTTGTATTGCCTGGTGTAGGTATCTCACTGTTAGTCGGAAATATTTTTTACGCCTTGCAAGCCAGAAAACTAGCCATTCAGGAAAATCGTGATGATGTAACAGCCCTACCCTATGGAATCAATACAATTTCTTTGTTTGCATTTATCTTTTTTATTATCTTTCCTGTTTTTAAAGCGACAGGTGATTATAAGACTGCCTGGAAGATTGGACTGCTTGCTTGTTTTATCAGCGGAGTCATTGAGTTTTTTGGGTCTTTTGTGGCAAACTATATTAGGCGCGTTACCCCTCGTGCTGCTCTTCTGTCTGCGTTAAGCGGAATAGCTATCACATTTATCTCGATGGAATTTATGATTAAGACTTATAAAAGTCCACTCGTTGCGTTTCTTCCATTTGGAATTATACTCTTGCAGTATTTTGGAAAATTCAAATATCCTTTTCGAATTCCGGGAGGTTTCTTATCAATAGCCGCTGGAACGGGCATCGCATGGCTCTCAGGGTATTGGGGAAAACCAATGATGGACAGCAAAGCACTCGCAAGCTCTTTTCAACACGCAGGACTCTATCTTCCTTCCTTATCAATCACAGATTTATTTGATGTTTTTACTTTGAAAAATATTAAAGAATACTCTTCCGTAATCTTGCCAATGGGTTTATTCAATGTGATTGGCTCTCTCCAAAACATTGAATCGGCAGAAGCAGGTGGAGATAAATTTGAAACTAGAAGTTCGCTCCTTGTAAACGGTGCCGGAACTATACTAGGCTCTTTCTTTGGTTCTCCTTTTCCAACGACGATTTACATTGGGCACCCAGGTTGGAAAGCATTGGGTGCCCGTGCGGGTTACTCAGTATTAAACGGCGTATTTATGACAATCCTTTGCCTGTTCGGACTAATGAGTGTTGTGCAAGCGTTAGTTCCTATAGAAGCAGGGATGGCAATCATACTTTGGATCGGAATCATCATTGGAGCACAATGCTTTGAGACTTCTCCCATGCGTCATGCGCCAGCGATTATTCTAGGATTATTTCCCGCGCTAGCAGGATGGGGAGTATTACTTGTGCAAAGTGTTTTTAACTTTGCAAATAGCGAGCTTGGGAAAATTTTAGCCAAAGAGAAAATTGCTACTACCTATGCCATCACAATGGAATCAGTTCCGCCCGATTTAGAATTTTTACCTTACTCATTATCAGGAATTTTGGCACTTTCTCAAGGATTTTTAATAGTTTCCATGATATGGGCATCGATTTGTGCATTCATTATTGATAGAGATTTTAGAACAGCATCCTATTGGTGCTTAACCGGAAGTATCCTCTCTTCTGTTGGAATCATTCACGCCTATAAACTTTCAGGTAATGCAATTTTAAACGAATATAGTTTTCCTGCAAACTTCCAGTTTATTATCGCCTACTTATTGTTAGCCTTATTACTTTTTGGAGCATCTCTGGTCAAGCAAAATGAAAACTGACTTAGTTAAAGACAATCAGCATTATATAATTCTAGATGAAGAATTGATGCGCCCAATTCCTAACTTTAGAAATATTGAAGAGGCTATTAGTAATATACCTCCGGCTATTTTATCAATGGCGATTCTAGAAGACGTTGGCTTTACTTATTTAATAGATTATTATCTAAGGCATATGGATGTGCAAATAGTAAAAAAAATTCTACAAAATCCAATGTTCAGTCACGATGCACTCGTTGAACTTTTTTACTGTCAAGTCACCGCATATCACAAAGCAATCCTACAAAAAAAACCGTTACCCGAAATGGTTAGTTCCTATTGGACAACTCTTTCTAAGGCAGAGTATGCAATTTTATTTAAGAATTTAATCTCTAGAACAAGCAGTATTCAAGTAACAAAAACAATTTTATCAAAAGTAGATTTAGTTTATTTGCGAATGATGACATCTTCAGGAAGTCTTAAATCGGATAGAGTTTTGAATTTTTTAAAAAAGCTTGGTCCGGAAATTCAAAAACTAGCTGCGCAAGATATGAATATCTACGATTATGCGTTTGATTTAGCTGTAGCCAATTCAGATGATGACTTTTTAGCTTTCTTAGATGAATATACTGTTGTGTTTGTGCAGCTTAGATTGGTTTCTTCCTTTGTAGAGGAGATCGAAGCCGAAATGAAAAGAAATTCAGGGAATAAATTACCTTACTTTCAAATCTTACAAATTTCGGCAAATATACCAATGGACTGTTTAAAACTTTCTCTGGAAGTTTTTCAAGAAAGAGGATGGATTAATGCGAACGAAAACAAAGCAATTCAAGAATATTGTAACAATGCGAAATCTTAAAGTCTAATATCTAGGAGTTTACTATAACATGTGGTTCAAACGAATCGGTTTATTTTTTCTAATCAACATTTTAATTATGGTGACGATTTCAATCATCACCAGCGTTTTCGGTCTTAAGGGATATATTTCTAGCAGTGGTCTAAACATGACTGCGCTTCTTACCTTATGCTTAATTTGGGGTATGACAGGATCGCTAATTTCGCTCGCACTTTCAAAGATGATGGCGAAATGGATGATGGGTGTAGAGATCATTGATGCGCGTGGTCCTTATGGACATTTATATACATCGATCCAACGGTTAAGTCAAGCTGCAAGAATTCCAATGCCCGAAGTAGGAATTTACAATTCTCCAGAAGTAAATGCATTTGCAACCGGACCTAGTCAATCCAGCGCATTAGTTGCAGTATCCACTGGACTATTAGAGCGAATGAATGCAAATGAGGTAGATGGAGTGTTGGCGCATGAAGTATCTCATATTGCTAACGGTGACATGGTAACAATGACATTGATTCAAGGTGTAGTGAATGCTTTTACAATGTTTCTTGCAAGAATCATTAGCTACGGAGTCACAATGGCAATGAGTCGCAACGATGATGACGGTCCTTCTGTTTTTAGCTCAGGACTTTATTTTGTAATCACTCTCGTTCTAGACATTATATTCAGTATCTTGGGCTCTATGGTTGTTGCCTACTTTTCTAGACAAAGAGAATTTAGAGCGGACGCAGGTGGAGCAAAACTTTCAGGAAGAGCTAATATGATTGCCGCTCTTGAAAATTTGAAACGAACATTTGATGTTGTAGAAGATGATAATAGAGCACCTAGCATGGCTTCTCTAAAGATTTCTTCGCATAAAGGTGGTTGGTTCGCATTATTCTCAACTCACCCTCCTCTCGAAGATAGAATTGCCGCTTTGAGAAGTGCAAAGTAATTTTTAAAACCTTTTAATCTATAACGCAACGCACGAAGTTTAAAGTTTTGGAACAATAGGATTTTTTCCTTCGTGTGTTCCTTTTCGGGGAAGTTTTCACACACAATTCAAACTACTACTCTTCGTAGATTGATATTGATTATTTAACACTTCAAAATTTCTTATTGTAAAAAGCTTCACTCAGAATTAATTTGGAATTTAAAGAGAGGTAGTATGAATCTCGAAAGTATCAATCACGAATTAGTCTTATTTATTTTATTCAATATTATCATAGTTATAATGCTTGTAATAGACTTGGGGTTATTAAGCAAGAAAACTGACCACACAATGTCAGTCAAACGAGCTGGAATCTGGACACTGATTTGGATTTCAGTTTCTTTCTTGTTTGCGGGCGCAATCTATTTTTATGATACGAATCCAAGCAATCTAAATGATTCCGGCTACAGTAAAACTAAGACATTAGAATATATAGCTGGATATCTACTCGAAAAATCACTTTCCATAGATAACCTATTTGTATTTATCATGATCTTTCAAAAATTTAAAATAGGACCTAGAGAGCAGCCGGATATTTTAAAATGGGGAATCATCGGAGCAGTCATTCTTCGTGCAATTATGATTTTAGCTGGAGCAACTCTTGTTGCAAGCTTCGCGTGGATTCTTTATATTTTTGGGTTTTTTCTATTATACACTGCAATTAAAATGTTCGTCCACAAAGAAGAAGAGGAGGAATCCTTTATTCCTGAAAAGCATTTTGTATTTAGAATGCTTAAAAAATCGTTCCTCTTTCTACTCGTTCCGTAGAAGGTAAATTTTTTATAATTGAAAATGGAAAGAGAATGGCAACTCCTCTCTTTGTGGTTCTAGTTATGATCGAATCAAGCGATGTAATGTTTGCGCTCGATTCGATACCGGCAGTATTCTCTATCACACAAGATCCATTCATCGTTTATACTTCGAACATTTTTGCTATCCTTGGACTTCGTTCTCTCTACTTTATGATTAGCGGCATAATGGACTTATTCGTATATTTAAAGCATGGAGTAGCCATTATCCTCGCTTTCGTTGGATTTAAAATGCTTTTACCACTTTATGGTGAATTAATGAATGTTGAAAAAATTCATATTGATATCCAGGTTTCACTGGCTGTCATCATCACGCTACTCTTTGGATCCATACTAATATCTTTACCAGAATATTATAAAAATAAAAAAGCAGGAGTTTCTAAATGAGGAAGACATTTTTAGTAGCAATCACAATCAGCTTATTTCTAAATTTTTCTCTTTCAGCCAAAGAAGTGCCAAGTAGTGGAGAGATGATTTCAGAATTATTGGTTCGACCTCTCGGATTAGCGGGATTAGCCGTCGGGACAAGTTTATTCATTGTGACATTGCCATTTGGCGTATTAAATAGAGTATCAACAGGATCATGGGAATCGGTTATAAGTTCTGGCAGACGACTCGTATTAGCTCCAGCTCTATTTACATTCGCACGCGGCGTCGGTGATTATCCCGATCATATGGAAGAAATTGAATTAGTAAAGGAGTAATTTATGGATAAGGCAAATTTAAACGAATGGGAAAAAGTCGCAAAAGAAGCTGACTTAAAAGGGAAAGACGTATCTTCTTTGAACTGGAATTCTCCAGAAGGCATCATCATCAAGCCTCTTTACACTTATGAAGATTTGGAAAATTTAGGAAACACAAACACGCTTCCGGGGATATTTCCATTTATCCGCGGTCCACGTGCAACGATGTATTCTCATCAACCTTGGACAGTAAGACAATATGCAGGTTTTTCTACTGCCGAGGCGTCTAACGCATTTTATAGGAAAAACCTTGCTGCCGGACAAAAAGGATTATCCGTTGCATTCGACTTAGCAACACACAGGGGCTATGACTCAGACCACGAAAGAGTAACAGGAGATGTGGGCAAAGCGGGAGTAGCCATTGACTCAGTTGAGGACATGAAAATCTTATTTGATCAGATTCCTCTCAAAGACATGTCTGTCTCTATGACAATGAATGGAGCCGTAATTCCAATTCTTGCTATGTTCATCGTTGCAGGAGAAGAGCAAGGTGCAAAAGTTTCTGAGCTTTCAGGAACAATTCAAAACGATATTCTAAAAGAATTCATGGTGCGCAATACTTACATTTACCCACCAAAGCCTTCTATGAAAATTATTGGCGATATCATAGAATACACTTCTAAGAATATGCCAAGGTTCAATTCCATTTCAATCAGTGGATATCATATTCAAGAAGCGGGCGGAAATGCAGTGCAAGAACTCGCTTATACTTTGGCAGATGGAATGGAGTATGTAAAAACTGCCTTAGACAAAGGTCTGGCTATTGATGATTTTGCGCCAAGGCTTTCTTTCTTCTTTGGAATTGGAATGAATTTCTTTATGGAGATTGCAAAACTTCGTGCAGCTAGATATTTCTGGGCAGAACTAATTAAACCTTATAATCCTAAAAAACCAATGAGTGCAGCACTTAGAACTCATTGCCAAACTTCAGGATGGAGTTTAACCGAGCAAGACCCTTATAACAACGTTATCCGCACTACCATTGAAGCAATGGCGGCTGTGCTCGGCGGAACACAGAGTCTACACACTAACGCATTAGATGAAGCGGTTGCACTGCCAACAGAATTCTCTGCTCGTATTGCACGTAACACCCAGTTAATCATTCAAAACGAAACTCATATTCCTAGAGTCATTGATCCTCTTGGTGGTTCTTATTACATTGAGTCTCTAACCCACTCTATCATCGTTGAGGCAAAAAAACTTTTCGATGAAGTGCAAGCTCATGGTGGCATGGCAGGAGCTGTAGAAGCAGGTCTCCCAAAAATGAAAATCGAAGAGTCTGCCGCAAGACGTCAAGCGTTAATCGATCAAGGTCTAGATGTTATAGTTGGAGTCAACAAGTTCAAACTCAAAACTGAAGACAAGATGGAAATCCTAGATATTGACAACACAGCAGTTCGAGAAAGTCAGATTGCTAGAATCAATGCAATCAAAGCTAAGCGAGACACAGCAGCGGTTAACGCGGCATTAAACGCTATCACAGAAGCGAGCCAATCTGGTAAGGGTAATCTACTTGATCTAGCGGTTGACGCTGCACGTAAACGAGCTACTCTTGGCGAAATTTCTTATGCAATGGAAAAAGTATTTGGACGGCATCAGGCTGTTATCCGCACTATCAGCGGCGTCTACTCTAGCTTAAATCAAGACAACGAAAAATTCCAATCTGTAATTAAACGTGTTGAAGAATTTGCAAAGAAAGAAGGTCGTCGTCCTAGAATGCTAGTCGCAAAGATGGGACAGGATGGACACGATAGAGGTGCAAAGGTTATTTCTACATCTTTTGCTGATATGGGATTTGATATTGATGTGGCTCCCCTATTCCAGACTCCAGCAGAAGTTGCAAAGCAGTCTATCGAGAATGATGTGCATATCATCGGAGTATCCTCACAGGCAGCGGGGCATAAGACTCTTATCCCTGAACTTGTAGAAATCTTGAAGAAAGAAAATGCTAGCGACATATTGATAATAGCCGGTGGAGTCATTCCTGTGCAAGATTATGATTTCTTGTATCAACATGGAGTAGCGGCAATTTTTGGTCCTGGCACAGTCATCCCTGATGCAGCGGCAAAGATTTTGGATATTTTAGAGAAGAAGGGAAAAGCCTAGGCTTTAACTTTGAAAGAAAAAACTGGTGTGCCAAAATCCATTGCGGACTTGTTGTATACACCCTTATACAAAGTTTTCTTTCTAATTAGTTTTCTCACTTCGTTTGTATTCTCATGTTTTTTGGTTCTAATTCAGCACAGAAATCAAGAACTTCAGAATGCATACGAAGTGTTAGAGACAAATGGCGTAAAATCTTTTTCGACAATTACAGGTTATCATCTAGTAGTCAGCGAAAAACAGAAGCGGCATATATACACTTACCTCGTCACAGATGAATTCGGAAAATTACATGAAATTACCGAATTTGTCGATGACAAATCTCATCTCAGACTTCGCGTAGGGAATACAGTTGTTACCCGCCAGAAGAAAGTTTTCCTAGCGGGAAAGGATAGAATTCTTTCCAGAATTGATGGAAATAAACAGATTTTACCAAACTATAATTACTTGGAAAAAATTGCGCTTTTTGGAATAGGATTTTCTATTCTAATTGGATTCGGTGGAATCTTTTTAGTTGTATTTAAGCGAGAGTTAGCTTAGCTAATTGAAAAGCTTTACTCTAAATCCTGACTTGACTCTGTTTCTTTCACGTTAATAAACTCCACTTGTGATGGACTTTGAAGATGAAGCTCCGGATCAAGTTGATATAAAATCAAAGTTAAATAATTTTGATATCTAACAATATACATATACTCCGTAAAATGAATATGTCTTATTTCTTTCTTAATCTTCCTCATCCATTTACTATCTTCTTGCACTCTTTTAAATTTTATAGTAGTCGGAGAAATTCCATCGAGAGTTTCTTTTGACACTGAACGATCTCTTTTAGCAATCTCCTTCTTAAAAACTCGAATTATATTTTGATTCAGTTTCTTTTTGTCTTTATCCTCTTTTTGTAAATGCTTAGGCAAATTCAAATAGTAATAAGTATAAAAAACTTTATCTAACTCTTCATCATCTAGTGAACTTGTCTTAGCTGCCGGCTCTTTTTCTTTCTCCGGCTTAACTTCATTGGGTGGAGGAACAGTTGTCTTGACACTTATACCTCTAGATGTGCTTTGAGCGGAAACTGTTATGGCAATTAAAAAAATAAGTAGATATTTCATGCTAATAATCATCGGCGTTTTCAATATAAATTCTTAAGCATTGCAGTGCATGTCACGCATTTTATTGGTAACAAATCAAGTAGCTACACGAGGACTTAATGCAAATAATTCTGGACGATTGCAAATAGAGTCAGAAAGTTTTAAATTTTATAATTTTCTGTAATTTCAGTCTTGACTGAAATTACAGAAAAAATATGTTCGTAAAGAATTAATCTATCATGAAAGCAAAGAAGAAGAATATCACCAAGAAGAGTAAAAAATTAACATTAGATTCGCAAATGATGGACTTTGTTAATAAAATGGGGAAATATTATGAAAACTTTGGAATATCTAGAATCGGCGGTCAAATGGTAGGTCTAATGCTTATTACTGAAGATGGAATTTCTCAGGAAGACATGCAACGGATTCTCGGTGTTAGCCGAAGTAGCATTTCTACAAACCTGAAGATGCTTTTATTAAATGCAGGCATTAAAGAAGTTCATGTTCAAGGGGATAGAAAATCATACTTTATGGTTTCTGACAGAGCAGTAGAAGATTCCATACTTCGCAAGATCAATAGCTATGATTATTTATGCGAAGTTGTAAATGAAGGCATTGATAGTCTGAAGAAAAAAGGCAATTCAGCAGAAAAGCTTTTTGGTGTTCTTCAATGGATCAATTTAGACAAAGAAATTTCTCTAGAACTTCTAGAGAAGTGGAAGAATAGAACTAATAAAAAATAAATTTCAATAGGACGTAACAATGATTAAACTCTTTTCCATAATTCTAAGCGCTTTATTACTAAACTGCGCTTCTTCAAGTGCAGGTATTTCAACTAGTAACATACCTATTGCAAATAAAAAATACAAAGTTATAGGACCCGTAGAAGCAAAACATTCTTGGTTTACTCTCGATGTAGCGCTCCTTGCAGTTTCATTTAGCAATCCTCCTATCAACGAAATGATGGATGAAATGATTAAATCAAAAGAAGCAGATGCACTCATCAATATTCGTTATTGGCAAGATAGGACGATTATTCTTTTTTTAACTAGAAATCGATTAGGGATAAACGCAGAAGCCGTTAAATTTGCAGATGAAACAGCACCTGAAACAAATGCTAAAAAAACTCGCTAACACAATCATTCCATTGTTTCTTTTAAATTGCGTGATGGTGATTTCTTATCCGACTAATTTAAATCGAAGAGCGGATAATATCCATATAGCTCCATCTGCTACAATTATTCGCTCAGAGGGATATAAAATCTTAGGAACAGAAACGGGAGAGACTTCCACCTTTTTCTTATTTGGATTAATTCCAATGACTAATCCGCTTAATATGGAGTATGCGCTCAGTCAAGCAGTGCAAAAAGTGGAAGGCGGCGACTCTATGGTAAATATGACTCTATGGCATGAAACGCATTACTTTTATCCACTCGGAACAGTTTCCGTGACAAAGGTTCGTGGCGATATTGTATCCTTGAAAACCGACTCACAAGCACCATTGTTTGAAGAGACAAACAAGAATAAGCCGCTACCTGTAAAAAAAGGCGTAGCCAAATAAATAGGAGAAGTTAAAATTTGAAACTAATTCTTTTCTTCCTAGCTTTTCTAATTTCCTGTAATGAGAAACCTGTGCCGGCTTGGGATGCGCAATCGCAAATTAATGCAGCGGTTACCTATAAAGCCAAAGCCTGTCGCGATGAATGTGTAAACAACGCGATAACAGCAACAGCCAAAGCAGACTGTAGGGAAACCATTCCACAACCTCCCCTTTTAGTATTTACAGACCAAGATAGTCGCAATCTCAATCTTTGTAGTGTTGCTATTACAAGAACTGGTTGTCCTTTTGCGGGGTATCCGATCATTTGCCTCGGCATCTATACGACAGAAAAACTCGGAGATGTTCCTTGGTATCTGAATTTTAATAACGATCTTGCGAAGAGGCAGATAAAATAATTCTATGAAATCTATAACAACATACAAAAGAAATTGGTTTTTATTTTTATTTATTCTATTGACCCTTAGCTCAGAGATTTCTGCTGTAGCCTTTAGAGGAAGACTTTTTAGCAGAGTCAAAAATCAAGGCGAAGCAGGATTAACCGTGATAATTGTAACACCTACTTCTAAAATACCCGCACAAACTGATGCGGAGGGGTATTTTGATGCAGAGGTTCCGAGTCTTGGAAATTATACATTTAGAATTTTAAGAACTACAGGAATTCAAGAATTGGAAAAATCAATTACTGCCGATGGGGAAGTGGTTACCATTTATACAGATAAGACTCCAAAACCAAAAGGGGGAATTGACGTAGAAGGACAAAAGGATAAAACAATTCTTTCCCGTTACAAAGTTCGTTATGATGAAATCAAGCGTATGCCAGGAACTTTAGGCGAAGCCCTTAACGCATTACAGACATTACCCGGAGTTTTTGCTCCTCCTCCCTTTGCAGGAAATAACGGTGGATGTTTTGGTGGAATTGTAATTCGCGGAGCGGATTGTAGAACAAACACTTACCTATACGATGATCTACCAATTTATTATGCATATCATTTTGATGGCATAAACTCTGTTATCCACAATGACCTAATCAAAACAATTGATATTTATACGGGAGCCTATCCTGCCAATTTCAACAACGCAACTGGTGGGGTGGTTGAAATTGAATCCAATGAAGCTACAAAAAAAGCAACGGGTTCTTTTAATATGTCCTTTCTACTTGGTCAAGCCATGTATCAGACTCCGCTATTCAACGGCAAAGGGTATTTAGCCGCAGGTGGAAAGGTTGGTTATCTTGATAAGACTCTTGGCTCAACTGGTTTAGTCCCGGAAGGAATTCGTCTTCCTCAATACAATAGCTCAAATGTGAAATTCATTTATAATTTTAATTCCCAACACCAAATATCTTTTACATCTCTCACAGCACTCGATGGATTTGTATTAAAAGCACCTGGTTTTTTTGGTTCTAATGATCCTACCAAGGAACCGTTAGGCGCTGTAGCTGGAGCAAGCGTATCTGCAGGACAGGGATACCGCACTATGGCTCTTCGTTACACATGGACACCAAGCACAAAGTTCAGTAACCGGATAACACTGATTAACTACGAACCTTTCAATAATACAAACGTTCAATTTGGCTCAATCCAAGCAACCTTCAGAGCAAGTGCACCGTATATAGGAGTAAGACAAGACTTAGTATGGAATCCTGCAAGCTTCCTGAAAATAGATGCTGGAACAGAGGGAAGAGTAATTAATTACAACATTACCGGCTTTGGTGTTAGACTAAAAGACCCAAACAATCCTTCTCCCAACCCGTATGATATAACAACACCAGCATTTGAAAAAGCAGATATAACACAACAGACAAAGAGCAATTATTTTAATGCCTATACAACTTTCCATTTTACTTTTGGAAATTTCAAATTCGAACCAGGTATTCGTCATGATTTTATTGATTATGGAAAACAAGGAGCTACAGGTCCGCGAGCAACAGTTTCTTACAAAGTAAATGGAATTTTAAAAGGAACAACTTTCTTCGGAGGTGCAGGGGATTACGCGCGTTTTCCTTACTTTGATCAAGCGATTTCAAGAGAGTCAGGAAATCCAAACATACAATTTGAAAAAGCTCGCAAATATGGGGGAGGTATTGACCAACAGATTACAGAGGAATGGTCAGTGAAGGGAGAACTTTTCAAACAAGAATTCACAAGCCAAATCGTAAACGATCCTTATATCTCTGAGCCCTATGGTTTAAATCCAGACAAATTCCAAAGATTGCAAAGACCGGTTGTAACCAATCGAGCATTGAACTATTCCAACAGTGGAACCGGTTGGTCGCATGGATACGAATTATACATTAAAAAAGCAAATCGCCCTAATTCAAAAGACTGGTTCGGCTGGATTTCTTACACTTGGTCGCAGTCCTTTCGCAATAATAATATTTACAATGCAGACTATGATCCAAACAAAAATCGAATCCTCAGTGGAGACGAACAACGATTACGCGCACTGTATCCAAACTCAAGAGAGACAATTTTTGATTATGATATAACACAATTACTCAGTGTAGTCTATGGATGGAGATTAACAGAAGAATACCAAATTGGTGGACGTTGGTTTTATCGAACGGCTACTCCCTATACTCCGGTCATTGGTGATGACGGTGGTCAATTTAAAAATCCTTACAACAACCAAATCTATTGGAATCCAAGATATTCTACAAATCCTTATTCCACAGACTATACAAATTCAAGAAGACAAGCACCTTATCATAGATTTGATATACGAATTGATAAATTCCTGAGTTATGAATGGGGCTATGTAAATCTGTATTTAGAGATAATCAATATGTATGTGCGAAAAAATATCAATGGAGAAAATTTTAGCACAACGGCTCCCTACTCAAAACGAAACCCAGAGCCGCAAAATGATTTTTTCACACTGCAACTTCCCAGTGGAATGCTGATTCCATTTTTCAACGTGGGCATGGAGGTGAGATTCTAATGTTTTTCAAAATTACTTTACTATTCATTTTATTATTTCAAATTTCGTGTGCAAATGAAAATAAAAAAAGTTACCAGGATTTATATGCGCTTCGCATTCTCTTAGAAACTGCAACGAAAGCAAAACCAGATCCTGTCGCAACCTGTCAATCAGGGATGATCGCAATGCAAAATTGCGCAGCAACAGCACCTGAATTTTCATCATTTACTTTAACAGAAACAATTTTCATTGGAAGTATTACTTTTAATAAATTTCTTACTTACTCAGATTATTGTAACGAGACTGTAAAAAATGATCCTTATCGAACAATGTCAGATTCATTGAAAGAATGTTATTTGAAATGTGACATTAGTTACTGGAAGACAAGAAAAAATTTAAACATCTGTAATGTGTCCTATAAAACAATGTTCGAAGGAAGTTTTTCGGATAGTGGAACAAGTAATTGCAAAAGAAATTGTGTGTTACCAACAAACAACACACCATGATTAATTGAAAAAACATAATGTAAAAAAATGGAAATGCAAAAAGATAGTCATAAAACTAAAAACATTTGGAAATCATAGAATAACTTTAAAAGGAATACACCATGGAACAGCTTGTTGATATTGGAGAACAACTCATTTTTATATTAATGGGATTAGCTAGCGTATTGGCATTGGCAGTCGGATTTGAAAGAGCAATTATTTTTTCAAGGTTTGCAAAGGGCGGAGAAAACACCCTCAAAGCAATTATCGAGCGACTCAGAAGAAAAGATATCAAAGGTATCGAAGAGTCTTCTCAGAATCCAACGAACGTTTACTCACGATTTGCCGGATTTTCTGCTGAGCATTACCCTGATGGACAAGAAGCGTTAGTCGAAATGATGGCAGGAAAAGCCATTGAAGAAAGAATTCAATTAGAGAAAAGACTTCCAATTCTATCTACTCTGGGAAATAACGCACCGTTCTTAGGGCTACTTGGAACAGTTCTCGGAGTTATCAAAGCATTCAATGGTCTAGGAACTCTTGGAAATTCAGGAGCGGAGGTAGTTATGAAAAGTATTTCTACTGCCCTACTCGCAACCGCTGCCGGCTTGTTCGTAGCAATTCCTGTAGTGATGGTAAATAATTTTTTCGCTAAGAAGCTAAAAGTGATTATCCAGAACTTAGAAATTATTTCAAAAGAATTCATAGCAAGTTATAGTAGAAAATGAAAAAAATCTGCCACAGAGTCACGGAGACACAGAGATTAAGATATAGTTTAATATCTATCGGTGTTCATCTGTGCCCATCGGTGGTAATCTTTTAAAAGTAGGAGGCAGAATTATGGCAATGGCGTCACAATCAGGCGATGATGATGAAATAGGGAATATCAATATTACCCCCATGGTGGATGTAATTTTAGTATTACTCGTAATCTTCATGGTAACAGCAAACTTTCTAAAGAAAGAATCAATCAATATCAATTTGCCCAAAGTGCAAGCAGCAGATCCTAACGTTGCTCAATCTGTTCAAGTGGCGATAACGCGGGATGGAAAAATTCTATTAGAAGGTCAATCTACTACGGAAGAAAAGTTGTTTGCCAATCTTCAGAGAGACTCTAAGTTCAGACCCAATATGAGACTCACTCTATCGGCAGATGAGAATTTATCCTATGGAACGATTACGAAATTAATGGGGATTATCCGCAAAGCAGGCGTAACAAAAATCGCGCTCTCGGTCAAGAAGTAGGTCACACATGAAAGATAAGATTAAAAAAATAATACAAAATAATCTTTTTGGGGCTATGTTATTTTTATCTATCTTCCTTCACTTTAGTCTGTATGCGGCGTATTATATTTCCACTATCATTGAATCACAGGAAATTGACTCAGAAAGTGTCAAACAAGATGTAGACGTAAACTTTGAGGAAATTCCACCTGAATTAATCGGCGGAACTTCTAGTCCCGCACCTGTCGAAAAACAGGAATGGGTCGAAGGAAAAAATAAAAATGGGGACGACCCAATCGATGACGATATCAATGTAAATGCTGTTTCTGGAAATGGAACGGATAAGGATGGTTATCTCTTCTCTTTTAATGGAGACAAAGTCCCTACTCCCATTATTGATTTTGATTTGAAACAATTTTTCCCAGCAGCCGCGAAGGCAGCGAACATTACCGAAAAGACTGTTGTAGTTCTTGTGCAGATAGACGAGACCGGTGCGCTCAAAAGTGCGAAGATCGCCTCTGGCAAAGCGGGATATGGCTTTGATGAAGCTGCGATTAAGATTATCAATCTCGCTCGTTTCTCTCCAGGCTACATTGCAGGCAAGCCAGTGAAAATGTCTCATCGCGTGCCAATCAACTTTACATTGGATGAATGACGGGCAGACCCTATTAGCCGCTTAGCAAAGAATGTAATAAAAATTGCTTGCTTAATAATTCATTTTCTCCAGAATAAAACAATGTCCCAATTACAAAAACTGTTAAACGCACATATTGAATATGAAGTCTCCGCATGGAAAGGCGAGAATCTAAAGAAAAGTTTAAAATTTGAAATCGAAAGCCTCTATGATGCGATAGTAGAAATAGAAGCAGAAAAATTCATCGATAAAAAAACAATTCTAGACTATGTCAAATCCTATATAAATTCAAGAGAGATTGAAAAGGAAGCTGAAGATTTAGTTTTGTCATTGGCAGAAGCAACGCACACTCTCATAAGTAAGAACCAAGAGCCATTAACTTCACTTTTCACAAAGAGCATTTTTGAAGATAGCATGAACATGGGAATGGGCATGAAAGAACTTCGAAAGGACATTATCCACACAGTAATCAATTCACCTGTTTACACAAAAATGATTTCAAGCGTAATGTATAATGCGATTGCAGATTTTGTTGGCGGCGAAAATTCTTTTGCCAAAAATGTCCCTGGTGCATTTTCCTTATTTAAAATGGGACAAGACTTTTTAGGAAATATTCCAGGAGTGCAAGCAGGTATCGAGAAGAACCTAACAGCATTTATCCAATCCAATCTACAAAATTCTCTCAAGCAGAGTGAAAAACTTTTAAATCAGGAACTAGATGCGAAGACTTCAAAAGAACTCACAGATGAGATTTGGAATTTTATCAGTGCAAAGAAAATCTCTGACTTACAGCATTATGCCGACAAAGATGATATTAAGAAAATTTTAGCTGTAACCAAAGCAGAATGGAATCACATCAAAGCATCCCTCTTCTACTGCAAATACTAGAGAGCCATATCGACATAATCCTCACTCGTTACAAAGGAAAAAAGATTAACGAACTACTCAGTTTATATAAAATTCAAAAGTCAGACATTACGGATAATCTAGTTAATCTCCTAGATAATTATATTTCGCTACCAGAAATGCAAGCGCATTTACAAAAACGAATCACTCTTAGACTCGAAGGATTTTATAATTCTGAGAATGCTAAAACTGTGTTGTCTTAAGCCGACAATTACAAACCAACACATCTAACATTATTATGATACGGCTTGGGTATATGGAGAATTGCCCCTACATTCAAAACAACAGCCCAGGCACGTTCGGAATCGGATTCATCGCCAGTCCAATACCAATTTGCCGCCCATGTTTTAAATTCGCGAGTATTATATAAAGACAAAAGTTCTTTTTTGGTCGGCATACGCATTCCGTTTGCCTTACATTTTTCGATTGCAGATTTCCAATCTAGACTTCCTTCTTCTTTTCCCCACTCCAAAGATAGGGTTTCTGATTGGATTGAACAAAAAAAATAGAGTAAGATAAATAGAATATTAAAAGGAATTAATCCTTTTTTAAATAATTGCATAGTATTTCTCCTATATAGTTAATTTGATTCAATCAGTCACTGAAAATTATTGACCGACTAACGCGAGTTTCTCCCTCTACTCCACCAGGGCAACAATTTTCTTGTATCCAATTCTTAAAACCTATGGTCATTTAATTTTTTCAATATGACTACCAAACTTCCAGAATTTCTTGAATGACAAAGAAGATACCGAATTGAATCCTATTCAGCGTAGTTAAATAAAGGCAAATATGCATGGAAATCTATTTTAAAAAAGCATTGATAATATTACGAGGATTGCCCGGTAGCGGAAAATCGACATTAGCCAACCTACTCAGTGAAAATGGAAAGTATCCTATTCACTCGATTGATGATTACTTTATAAATCCAAATACAGGCGAATACAAGTTCGAATATCAAAAGAATCACCTTGCTTATAAAAATTGTGAAAAAGAAACAGAGCTTAGCTTAAAAGAAAATTTTGAAAAAGTTTTTTTAGATAACTGTTTTACATTGGAATGGGAATTAGAGCCTTATTTCAAACTGGCATCCAAGTATAATTACAGCATATTTATTCTAACTGTAGAGAATCGACATTCAGGAAAAAATATTCATCAAATAACAAACGACCAATTAATAAAAATGGCAGAGAAATACAAAATACAATTATTACCAAGCGACTTATCAGAGTAGTAATTTCTCTTGCCAGTAAATTACTATTCTAATTTACTAGGAATAATTATAAGAAATCAATCAAATTAAGAATATTCAAGGGCTATTGAATCTTTTATCGGTGCTCTCGGTGTAATCGGTGGTAATCGGTGGTAATCCTTGAATTTTACTTTAAAAAATGGAATAATAAATGTCAAATAAACACGAACAAAAAGAATTCGAATTCAAATCTATCAATAATCTCCTTGGTGTGCACGGAAATGAATTATCATTTCTTGAAAAATTAGAACCAGAAGAAATGAATATGCTACGAAATAAAATCATTTTATTCATGCAAGATGGACAAAAAGAAATTTGGGTGCCGATGGCTAAGGTTAGTAAGTTCATGCCAAATTTTTTGAATGCAAAAGTAAGCGAAGATATTCTAGGACCAAGCATTGCGGCTAATCTCTCTTATCACCTTGATCCGAAAGATGCAATCGGAATCGCAGGACATTTTTCTATCAAATTCTTTTGTGATGTATTAGAGCATTTAGTCCCTGAAAAAATTGAAGGCATGATAAACAAATCCCCATTTGACTTGATGCGTCGAGCGGTTAATGAGCTTATAACCCGAAAAAATTACTTCCTAATTGGAAGCCTGATTGACTACACTCCGATTGACTCAGTAGAAAAAATTGCAAGAGGAATTGAGAAACTATCGGATCTAATATCAATTACCTACAATGCTCGTGACAAAGCGAGGGTCCTCAATCTATTCAAACGATTTGATGATAATAAAATTTTCGGTGTTATGGTTGCAGGGTTAAACAGCAATTTGTCGGAAGAAATTAAAACAATCTATGAGCACGCTGACGATGAGTTATTAGAAAAAACAAGAAAGATTATCCAAGCCAAAGATCCAAATCTATTAGAAAAATACAATTTGATGATAAGCCACTTTGATAAAGATTAAATTGAGAGATTAATTAGATTACCAACAACTTGCATAGACAATGATATCAACTTAAGGGAAACCTATACTCCTGTCACCTCGAATAGCTTCATCCACCCTTCGCTTAGTCGCGAACCAGCGCCTTCGCCAGGTCTATCTTACTTAATCCTATCGTTTTAAGTAAGATAGATTTCTCACATCCGCTTATTTGCTTAGCTGCAAATCATTCGCCAAGAGATGTTCGAAATGACAGTATTCTTTTAGCATTCTCGTGATCTAGCCCTAGAACGGAGCTGTGTTGTCTATACTACCGTTCACAATGTTCGCTGTTGCACTCGATGTAGAAGTTCCAGTTCCAGTCGCACTACCACCCCATTGTGCATTTAACTTTGTCAAGTCAGTTGCACTGCTTCCTGTTGGAACACCAGTTCCTGTAAATAAATTCAACCCAGTTACAGATACTGCATCCAGAGCTGCCGCATACGTTGTGTTAGTCGTAGTTCTTGTAGAAGACAGGAAAGATGTGTTATTTTGTAGAGCGTCATATGCTGTTTTATTGGTATCGGATGCTTCTAGACTTTCTACTCCATACAAACTCACCGTGTTTCCAGACACGCTAAAATAGGCAGGATTTTTAATGTTTGTTAAGAAGTATGTGTCCTTAACACTGTTTGTGCTTGACTGAGCGGTGATGATTGCATCTAAGCAAGTTTTTAGAGCGGCAACTGTTGTTACCCCCGCACCCGTTACGGTGCCACCCGTTGGATTTCCATTGGTAGGAGTAAGAACCACGCTCGGAGCCGCACAGGCACTAACACCTTGCACTAAAGCAACAATTGTAGGATTTGCAAAGATGAAATTTGTCCAAACTTGTCCAATATTTCCCATTGCTGTATTTGCATAAATCGCTGTTGTATTATCAGTTGCAAGCGGAAAAGCGGCATTAATCACAGCTTTGGTAGAATTTCCAATCGCAGAAAACACATAGGCTCTGTTAGCGACAGCAACACCATTAGAATTCGCATTGAAATTATTTACTGTGTATGTTCCATCCATAGATGTAACACCATTTACTTCTTGCACAAAAAAATGAGCTTTGTCTGTGAATGTTGGTCCAATATCTTGTAGGATAACAACCATTGACCGCGTGCTAGTAGTAGCATTATAATCAAATCGGATATATGCCTTTGATAATGTAGTTGCATTTGTAACAGAGGTAAATCGGACAAATACAAATCCACTCATATTTCCAGAAGTGCTGCTTCCAGTGTAATTCATTTCGATTGCTTTGTTGTTTGCGAAAGGAGCAGGAGCATTGTTCCACCAAACTTCTAGTTTTTTTCCACCAGACAAAATCGTGCTAGGTTGAAACTTATACTTCGAAGCTAAGTTAGCCCAACCAGTAGACCCAGCAGGATTACTTCCTTCTATTGCAGTTGTAACAGGAATCACCTCCAATGCTTTTACTATATCGCCTATCGACTTAGCGATATCTCTTGTTGTCTTTGCAGTTCCTCTTACTAAGTCATATACTTTCGAAACAGAAGCGTCATTGGCACTATTCTGAAATTTATAATCTGTTGTAGCAAGAGTTCTAGACTGTCCTTGCACTGACGCAGTCGCGCCAGAGGCAACTGTCTTGTAAATGCTAGAAGGAATTTCAGCAAAACCGGTATACATATCTGTTGTTCTTGTGCTGGTAGCGCTTGCACTGCTAGATCGATTGGAAAGAGCCGCTAAGGCAAGTAAACTCGTTTTACTGCTGTCATCTTTTTTTTCTGAACACCCTGCTATCAAAGATATTGAAAGCATTACAACGGAACACATCTTTATTATTTTGATCATCGTAATAGTCTCCTAATTTTTTTTCATTCATATGAATTTTAGATTTTTACACAAATCAAACGGATTTTCGGATGTCATGATGTGGTTCGATACGCACGCTCGGAAGTTACTATTCACCAACCAATCCTGTCGAACCATCGCGAATAGAATCAATATCCATCGAAAAGCTCAGGATGACAATTTACCAAAACCAATTTATCTTGTGTATATAAAATCATTTCAAACGAATGCATACAAATCATCTTCCAGATGAGTCTTGCATGTATTAGTATAACAGGTATCTTCTTTTTAATTTTCAATCTATTTTCAAAAATTCATGTGACATTTTAATAAAATTGTATATAATTAAATTTTTAATCAATAAAAGGTTAGTTAAAATTATGGTTTACATTTCATTCCTCTGATTATAGTTCACTGAAGGTGCATAAATGATTTACGAAATTTTACCAAACGAATATGTCTTTCGATTCGAAAGCACAGTAGAAGCGAGTCTAAAAAAAACTTGGGGGTATGTCTCTGATACAGATAGAGCAAACCAATTTCTCGGTCAGCCTGTAATGGAATACCAAGATTTTCCGCTACCGAAAGGAGGAAGTAAAAAAGAAGGACTTCAAACAAATGCAGGATTCGCTTTCCGCTTCGAAGAAAAGCCAGCAGAGTGGGTCGAAGAAAATTTTTATCAAATTGTAAGAAACTATACACAGGGACCTTTTAAGAGATTAATTCATCGTTTAGAATTAACACAAGTCGATGAAAGACATATTCGAATCAAGAACACAATACGCGTTATCCTCCGTTGGAAAATACTAGCACCAATCAATCTTTTAAAATTTTACTTCGATATTATTCCCCGGTATAAAAATTACCAGTTAGCCGTTGCCTCAAGCCCTACTCACAATTACAATATTGGCATTACAGAAATTGTAAAAAATATTAAACCAGAAGAGCACAATGCCCTACTACATAAATTTTCCCTCCTATCTCATAATGAATTACTTTGTGATCTAATCGCTTCGTTTATTTTAAAATCGCAAGACTTGGATCTAATCAAGATTCGCCCCTATCGACTCGCTGTTATTTGGCACGAAGACAAAAGAGAAGTTTTAGAATTTTTCTTGCGAGGAACAAAGGAAGGATTTTTTGATATGAATTGGGACGTTCTTTGTCCCTCTTGCCGTGGAGCAAAGTCAAGTTCTCATTCCCTTTCAGACATGAAAAAAAAAGTGCATTGTTCTTCTTGCAATGTAGATTATGAAGCTGATTTTGATAAGTCGGTGGAATTAACATTTACGCCTAACGCATCGATTCGCAAAGTGTTTGGTGGTGTATATTGCGCATCTGGACCAGGCAGCACTCCACATCTAAAATCCCAAGTTCGGGTTTTACCAAATCAAACGGAAGAGTTCGAATATACACTGTTAGCTGGAGTTTATAAAGTCTACAGTCAACAAAGCAAGGCAGTATTAGATATAACAGTTGAATCATCGGGGCAAACAATCGATACCCTCCATTACAATGGAATAGAAAGTCAAAAGATTTCCATTCTTCCGGGCAAGAAAAAATTTCTACTCTCAAATTCTGATTTAACAGAAGAGATTACAGTCAAACTCGAACACGCCACATGGCTAGAAAATATCGTGACGGCTTCCGAAGTAACCGCAATGCAAGAGTTCCGCGAATTATTTTCTTCTCAAGTTCTTCGTCCTGGGGAAGAAATTGGAATTAAAAATCTAACAATTCTATTTACTGATTTAAAAGGCTCAACAGAATTTTATAATACCCGCGGAGATGCATTTGCCTACAAAGCTGTCAGTAGTCATTTTGATATTCTAATTCGAAACATTTCAAAATACGATGGAGCGATTGTAAAAACGATTGGGGATGCTATCATGGGAATTTTCCTTTTGCCGGTAAACGCGGTATTATATTCCATTCAAGTGCAAAAAGAAATTAAAGAATTAAACAAAAAAGAATATGGAGAAAATGTAATTATCCTCAAGGTAGGAATTCACAGTGGTCCCGTATTGGCAGTAAATCAAAACGAAAAGCTTGATTATTTTGGAAAGACTGTAAATCTCGCCGCCCGTGTAGAAGGCAAATGTAAAGGTGGAGATATTGTCATTACCCGCACACTCTACGAAAACGAAGCAGTCAAAGAATTAATTGAAAAAGAAAAAATTAAAATAGAAATCTTTGAATCCAATTTAAAGGGATTCGAAGAAAGTTCAGAATTAGTAAGACTTATTTTATCGGAGCAGTAAAATGACAGAAATAAATAGCGCTAACCATGGTCGTCAGGAAGATCGACGCCATCTAATTTATTATTTAAAAGTGGAGAACCGTTACACAAATGAATTAATTGGACGTGTAGTGGATATTACAGGAAAAGGGTTACTTCTAATTAGCCGTGAAAAAATTACAAACCAATTAGAAATCCCAGTCCGAATTGAATTAGGAGATGAATTATTTCAGGAAATCAATGGACATTTAGAATTGAATATTCGATGTCGCTGGAGTAAAGAAGATATTAATCCAGATTATTTCGTAAATGGATTTGAATTTATAAACCAAACACCTGAGCAAGAGAACATCATCAACAACCTAATTGAAGCAATCGGATTTAGAGAGTAATTTTATACTCCATTAGAAAATAAAAGCCCCTGTAAATGGGCAAATATGACAACTCGATTTTTATTCGTTTGCCATCACTTGAAGTATAAACTCAGCGGCTTCTAAGTTTTTGTTAGCGTCTTCTACCGATTTGCCCCAGACGGTGAGACCATGATTTTCAATTAAAAAAAAAGGCACATCACTAGGACGCTCACACAGAGCACTTTCCAAATCACGTGAAATATCCAGGACAGAGCCATGATTAAAAGTAACGATGACAGAAAAATTTGGCTCTTCTCGAAAGTCTCCAAATGCTTTTAGAATTTCTACATTAGGCAAAAGAAATCTAGTTGCAGAATTTAACTTTTGTAATCCAAAATGCAGCTTACAAGAAGTAACCGTATGAACATGAAGCACGGCACAGGCAGAAGGAATTTGTCTATAAATAGCTTGGTGAATAGAAGTCTCGGCACTTGGTTTGTTTGTTGTCTCGCGAAGAATTTTTCCATCGAGGCTCATACAAATAAAGTCTTCTTCTTTCAAACGACCTTTATGCTTTCCAGAAGAGGTAATCCAAAGTTCGCCGCTAGCACGATCGAACACAGACAGATTACCAGCAGTAGCCACCATCCACCCACGATCATAGTAGATGCGGCTATATTCGATTAATTGCTGAATTTCGTTGTGCATAGGGTTTTGCCACGGAGGCACAGAGACACGGAGGTAAAAGAATTTGGTTTGGTGTGGAAAGACAATGGTCACGAAGATTTCGAGCTTTTAATTTCATTTTGGGTATCCATTAATATGTAAAAACAAAACTTAATCTGGCGCAAGACTCTCTTTAAATCCAAAACTCTGTGTCTCTGTGCCTCCGTGGCAAATCTTTTATTCTATACTAGCCACTGCGCCTTCGACATAGTTAGGAACCCAGCCGCTCATATCTTTGAAATAGCGAACTGCTTTGATGCGCATTTTTTCGTCGAGGGTGAACCAGTGCTGTATTCCTTTTGGGACAAAAACAAAGTCAGATTTAAATACATGCACTAAAAAATTTCCCTCCGGAGCGACAAATCCAAAGTAGCCGGAACCATCAATGATATACCGAACTTCTACATCGGAATGAGTATGAACCTTGTCAAACTTAGCCAGCATATCATTAATGCCAGGAACATCAGGATGAAGAACCACTAAATCACGCGTTGTAAAACCTTCCCGCTCTTGTAAGTATTCGAAGCGATTATTAAGAGTTTTAAGTAATTCTTCTTTTTCCAAATCATTTAAAGTTTGTTTTTCGGTATAGGATTTGGAAGCGGAAGGGACAGGCCAATGGTCATACTCCACACCATAGCCTTTTAAAAAATCTTTTACTTCTTCGTTAACGGTAATTTCTGGTTTACCCTTGCGAATGATAGTAGCCATTTTATTTATTCACACGCTCTACGTAAGAAATATCACGAAGGTCAACTTTGATTTTGTCGCCCTGTTTTACGAAAATGGGAACGTTAATCTCCCCACCAGTTTCGACAGTAACTTTTTTGAGAGCTGTTCCAGAAGTATCTCCTTTGAGACCTTCTTCTGCATAAGTAACCTCTAATATAGCAAAGTTTGGGGGGATAACACCGATTGGCTTGTCTTCATAAAAAGTGACTTCGACTTGCGCTTCTTCTTTCATGAATGGAAGAACGTCTTCCACGTATTCAATCGGAACATGGATTTGCTCAAAGTCATTTACATCCATAAAAACGATTTGATCGCCTTCTGTGTAACAAAGAGTCATCGCACGTTTCTCGAGTTCGACGCTCTCGAGAGTTTCCGCCGCTTTAAATGTGCGCTCGATGCTAGAGCCTTTGATGACGCTTTTGAGTTTTGTGCGAATAAATGCACTACCCTTTCCTGGGTTTACAAATTCTGATTTGATGACAGTATAAATATCATTCTCAATTTTGAGAACCATGCCTTTTCTAACTTCTGTGATGCCGAGTACCATGAAAAACCTACCGATTATTGATTGTTAAATAAAGGTTTTTTAACTTAATGGCACTGTCAAGAGAAAAGTTTGGGCGTTGCGTCAAACCTCGAAGGCGCGGAAGCGCTTCCGCGCCTTCGAGGTTTGACGCCGGGCTCGCCTTCCTGAGTGGAATTCTATTGAGCCCGGTTGGTGAGCAGCAGCTACCAAGCTGAACTCAATGTTGCTTCTTAAAGTCGCAACATAATGTGTCGAACCACTCATCCAGTTGATCCCTAACGCATAGTAATAGCAAAATTTTTTAGTAGAGAAAGGAAACTACATGGGGACGAGTTGTCCCTAGGGAGAAAAAAATGACTACCGCAGAGATAAAACTTTTTGAAGAAAAAAAAGTGCGCCGAATTTGGGACGCTGAAAAAGAGCAATGGTATTTCAGCATTATTGATATAATCGAAGCTCTTACAGGAACAGATCGCCCTAGAAAATATTGGAACGATTTGAAAGCCAAATTAAAAAAAGAAGGAAGTGAACTGTCCGAAAATATCGGACAGTTGAAAATGCTATCGGCGGATGGAAAAATGAGAGATAATGATTAATTATCAATGTTTAATGTTTAATGCAAAAGAAAGGGCAATTATTATTAAGACTAACATTAACTATTTATCATTAACAACTAACCATTATAATTAAGATGAAAGAGAATGTGATCAAAAATAAGAGTTTTAGTTTTGCGGTGAAAATTGTAAAACTGTGTCAATATTTAGTAGAAAATAAAAAAGAGTTTGTATTGTCCAAACAACTTTTGAGAAGTGGAACAAGCGTTGGAGCAATGGTTCGAGAAGCGGAACATGCAGAGACAAAAGCAGATTTTAAACATAAAATGGGAATTGCCCAAAAAGAAATAAATGAAACAATTTACTGGCTGGAACTTTTGAAGGAAACAGAATATTTATCTCAAGAACAATTTCAAACAATCAATATGGATGCAGTAGAGATTATAAAGTTAATAACTAGTATTCTCAAGACCACGAAAGCTAATATTAATGGTTAATTATTAAGGGTTAATGGTTAATGAAAAACAGAACGAAACTATTAAAGTCACCCATCAAACTATCACTAAAAATTAACCCTTTACAATTAACCATTAACAATTTACCATTATAATGAAAACAACCAACATTAACAATTCACCATTAACCATTAACCATTGGTATAGCTGGAAATGGCATCTCCAAAATCGTCTAACCGATCCATACAAATTAAAAGATTTTATTCCAATTTCAGAAGAAGAAGAAAAGATATTCCAAGCAGCCGATGAGTTCTTCAGCTTTGGAGTCACACCCTACTACCTGTCTTTGATTGACCAAACCAACCCAAATTGCCCAATTCGACTACAAGTTGTTCCTCGCGCAGGTGAATTAACCCGTCATCCGCTTGAACGAATTGACCCGCTAGGCGAAGAAGCTCATATGCCAGTAAAAGGGGTAACTCACCGTTATCCGGACCGAGCCCTTTGGTATCTCTCTCACAACTGCGCTGTATTTTGTAGATTCTGCACTCGCAAAAGAAAAGTTGGGGACAGCGAAAATACGCCTCGCTCGGAAGATTGGGACAAGGCACTCGAGTATTTCAAAACACATACAGAGCTGAAAGAAGTAATTCTTTCCGGAGGCGATCCACTTTCTCTTTCCGATAACCAGATACTCTATATTATCCGCGAATTAAAAAAGATTCCGCACCTAAACCAGATTCGAATTCATACCCGTTATCCTGTTACTCTGCCCTTTCGAATCACAGACGAACTATGTAAAGGACTTGCCGAATTCTTCCCGCTTTTTATGGTGACACATTTCAACTCTGCTGCCGAATGCACGGCAGATGCCGCAGAGGCAATAAAGAGGCTTTCGACCAAAGCCCATATGACTGTTTTAAACCAAACTGTTCTCATGCGAGACATCAATGATACACCCGAAAAGCTATCTGCCCTAAATTACGCACTCGTAAAAATGGGAGTTAAGCCCTATTATCTCCACCAATGCGATGAAGTGTTCGGAAGCTCTCATTTCAGAGTTCCCATCTCCGAAGGCATTGCCCTAATGAAAAAACTGCGCGGCTTCAACAGCGGAATTACAATTCCTTCCTACGTAGCCGATCTCACCGGCGGTGGCGGCAAAGTTCCATTACCCACAGATTACTTACAAAAGACGAATATGGATTCGTATATTTTTCAGAATTATCGAGGGGATGAGTTTGAAGTGAGGAAATAGTCTTGTGTCATTCCCGAAATTCCACCCTTCGCTGCAAGTATTCGCGACCTTCGCCTTCGCCTGTCCATTGGTGCGAACACGAATAGTTACAATATCCTCAATAATATTTTCTCTCTGACCCCCAAATAACAGGAGCGCATATAGTATACTTACCAATTTCATTTCATTCCTCTATTGATTCTTTCTTAAGAACTTTAAATAGTTTGTAATACTTGGAATCATGCCTACCTACCTTCTCCAAATATGTCATCAATCCTTCCTTTGTGTAGTAAATATTTGTAGCACTTTGTTTAATTCGCCAATGATCGTCTTCGTGCATAATTAACAAAGTATCAGTTTTTATACTAAAATACTCTTTCTTTCTTAAATATTCATTAATAAATTCACGAACATCAGATTTTTCATTTTTTTCTTACCACATCTCCATCTTTATTGTTTGATCGCTGCCACTTGATTGGAGAGTTTTCCTCACAGCAATCACATTGCCATTCTTCATTCTCTTTAATTCAATGTTTCCTAAAATAGCAGCATGGGAATGTGTCGCTTTATTACTCCCATTTAAACCCACGCGGATAACAACAACATCTCCAATTTTTGAATCAGTAACTTTGTAATATAATCCTGATTTAGAATAACCAGATGTGCTTACATATGTAGTATCGGGAATCATTTTTGGGTCCGTCCAAATTTGCTTCGTGCATAGCCAATGCAACAAATCCTTAATGCAAACCATCCTAAGACTTTTAAATATTAAAAGCAATTGAAAAAATCTGATATATGAATAGAAAGTAACAAGCGTGAAACATCCATGAAACAAAAACTTGTTTTTTTCTTGTTCGAAGGCGAACAGGTAGAACAATAAAAAAAATAGGCAGACAAAAATGAAATATTTTCTTTTACTATTACTTCTAACAACTTCCCTCCTCCCGCAAAGCCTCTTTGATAAAATCGGCGGAGCATCTAGTAAAAATCCAGAAGACTTTTACAAAAAAGCAAGTCCAGAAGCAATTGAGCTTGTAAAGAGAAGCTACGCAGGATTAGACGCTACCAAGATACGAGACTATCACACGCATATTGTAGGCATTGAAGAAAATAAGACAGGAGCGTTTATCAATCCAAAGATGCGATCACCTCTTCATATAAAAGAATACATTCGGTTTAAGATTTATTCTAGTGCATTAAAAATTAAAAATTTAAACAACGCAGATGCAGAGGCAGTCGAAAGACTAACACGCCTTATTCGCAATATAGAAACTCATGGAAAGCACTATCTTTTGGCACTTGATAAATACTACAACACAGACGGCTCTCTCAACCTAAAAAAGACCGAGTTCTATGTTCCAAACGAATACATTTACAAATTAGCCAAAGAAAATCCAGATGTATTCATTCCAACCATTTCGATTCATCCCTATCGCAAAGATGCATTAGAGGAATTGGACAAATGGGGGAAACTCGGCATTAGACTCATCAAGTGGCTACCCAACTCACAAGGCATTGATCCATCCAATCCTCAAATCGAAGCCTACTATAAAAAAATGATTCAATACAAGATGACTCTACTCACACATGCAGGCGAAGAAAAAGCAGTAGACGCAGAAGAAGATCAGAAATACGGAAACCCTCTCCTACTCCGTTATCCACTTAGCCTCGGTGTAAAAATTATTATAGCTCACTGTGGAAGTTTAGGAACAAACATCGATCTAGAAAGCCCTGACAAGAAAGTTGTGGATAATTTCGATTTATTCATGCGACTCATGGATGACCCCAAGTATAAAGCAAATCTATTCGCAGACATCTCTGCTGTTATTCAATTCAACCGAGATAAAAAAGTTTTAGAAACTTTACTCACAAGACAGGACTTGCACTCCAGACTTGTCCAGGGAAGTGATTATCCATTACCCGCAGTCAACATTGTAATTCGATTGGGACGACTCGTAGAATTTGGATTCATTACTCCTGAGGAGCAGAAAATTTTACAGGAGATTTACGACTATAATCCTCTACTCTTTGAATTTACAGTAAAACGCTCCATTCGATGGAAAGAAAAAAAATTTTCTGATTCCATTTTTATGGAAAATTCGCTCCTGTGAGTTTTTTCTGATCTATCGTAAAAATAGCATGACTTTTTTCCGATGTTACTTTAAAAAATCATATTACCGTTAGATAAATACCCAATGTAGGCGAAAATGGATTTGCTTTCTAAATATAGAAATGGATAATAGGGATATTGACAAGCGGGGCAAAAATCTTTGGAAGAAAACTATTCACAATTAGCCAGACGAATTCAGAGCTATCTAAAAGACTTACGAAATAAATCGGAAGCCGAAAGAGAAGAATTTTCTGTAGACCGCCCTGTATGCACTGAGGTTAGACATGCTAGATACAATGGTGATCTCGTTCAAAAGTTAATCATCTTTTTGCGCGGAACTGGCTGCTCCTCTATCGAACTCAATGGTGGATGCACTTTCTGTGGATTTTATTCAGCAACGAATCATGGAATCAAGCTAAATCGCTCCAATTTTCTAAACCAATTGCAATTTGCCTTTGACTTACACAAAAAAGAATTAGACCGGTTTCCCATCATTAGCCTCTACAACGACGGAAGCATGTTATCCGAGCAGGAAATCAGTCTTGATGTAACTCTTGAGATGATTCAGACTCTTTCCAGTTTTCAAAATTTAAAGTTAATTACAACTGAATCAAAACTCCAGGACATCACAGAAGAAAAAATACTACGAATAAAAAATACAACTAACAAGGAATTAGAATTATCGTTTGGATTTGAATCCTCTGACCCAGTAGTTAGAAGGCTTTGCATCAACAAAAACTTCACAAACAACAAAGTAATCGAAGTCTCGGAACTACTGAGAGCGCATAATATCAATTGCACTGCACTTCTCATGCTAAAACCTCCTTTCTTAAGCGAACAAGAATCCATCGATGACGCAGTCAAAAGCTTACAATTTTTAGAAGAGACTGAAATCAACCGAATTGACATTGAATTACCCACCGTTGAAGCATTTACCCTATCTCATGAATTATGGAAACAAGAATTATACAAACCAATCAAGCTCTGGTCCGTTGTAGAAATTCTAAAGCACAGACATGCATTAAACCTAAAGAAGATAATCTACGTTAGCCCCGCCAATTATACAGTAAAAGCAATCGCCACCTCCTCCAACTGCCCTCTTTGCAATGACAAATTTTCAAACCTATTCATGGAATACAATCAAACAAACGACATTTCTGTTTTTGACAATCTAACCTGCGAGTGCAAACACGATTGGAATCAAAGATTAATTCCTTCTAGCTTGGAACAATTGCCATTAGCTGATAGGGTGGAGAAGATGATGGATATGTTGGAGGATAAGACTCGTTCGCCGCTTTCAATATTTGAATCTTTAGAAAAAAAGGACAATGCCACGCAGGAAGAAGTTGTAAACTTCCAGCAAGTTGTTGAAGCAAATAAAAATGGTTGGGATTTTTGATTGAGATTTAAAACGAATAGCCGAGGCTAATTTCGAAATGTGTGGTTTGCCTTAGACCTAGCTTTTCTTGATTACGAAAATAAATCTCTGTCAGTCTAGAGTATGACAAATAAGGACTATAATATATTTCTCTCTTAGTTGTAGCCCCATTTATACTTTTCAACGTATAAAATTCAGTTCCAAATGTAAGTCCGCTTTCAAAAACCCATTGAAATCCAATCCCAAGCATTCTACTATAATACGGATTTCTATCAAAATAAAGTTCAAAAGGATAAGTTAAATAAGGATTATTCCCTGAAAATCGAAGCTCTGTAAAATAATTCATTTGACGACCAGTCGTATATGTTCTTGCAATTCCTGCTGTAAGATAAAAAGGAACCGTATCCCAGAAATAGTAACGAAAATTCAATATACCTCGATCCAAGTAGTTATATGACTTACTTAATTGTAGTAGGTAATCACCATTAGCCAGTGCAGCTTGATTCAGAGTTAATTTTTCCTCATAGTCTCTTCTATATATATGTCTATAGCCAATGGAAAATTTTTTCCCTATATTATAATTTAATTCAAGGTTATATGAATGATGAGAACTATTCATAGTTTTATTTGAAAATAAAAGATTCCATTTTCTCTTTTGTCTAGACTCTACTTGAGTAGGATTTTCTTCATCGTCATTCTCTTCCGCCCAAACTTGAAAGGCAAATAGAACCAGAAGTAAAAATAAAGTTTTTTGAAACATCTAGTTCTCCCTTCCTTTGCTCTCAAGAATTTTTCCGAACTCATTTTCCGAAATAAAATTTAACTCTGCTTCAATCGTATAGTAGCCAAACATAATTACACTATAAGTTTTAAACCAATCAAATAGCACATTGCTATTGTATTTAATTCGTATATTGTGAATAATAAGGTATTGCCCCTCTGTCAGTTCCTTTCTATATCTTTCAATGGGAAAGTAATCGGAAAAATTATCTCTGTAAGCCGTATTACCTAGCATATTTCCAAATATTCCAGGAATCACAGAAAATTCAATTTTCGTAAAAAATATATTTTTCCCTTTGCTAAGATTTTTAATTTTACTGCTAAAGAAAAAAATATCTGATTTGGTTTCTTTATTCCAATTTCTTTCTTGAAAAGTAGTTCCCGTCAATGCCTCTTGTCTATAATCAAAAAACCTACATTGATAAGTAAAAAAGCAGATAATAACGATTATCCATTTCATTAAAAGATTTCCCCTCTGACCCATACATTTCGATAAGAAAATCCAGCAACATAAGTGCAATAGCTAAAGATTGCACCCCAGGGACTAATGATTTGATTTGTATTGTGAGAAGAATTATATGACCTGATTTTTAAATTTTTAATTCCTTTTACATTTGGATATTTTTTTAATTCTTCTTCTAAAATTTTTTCTACATTATCAGAATTATAATTTACCAATCCCCATAGAGCAATAAAATCATATTTGACTCTGTTGAATTTCCCAATTGAGGTTACAGGCAAATCAGAATAAGCGATGATTACATTTCTCTCCAAGTTTGCTTTCATTTCCATCGATGAACATTGAAAACTCAGCATAATCCAAAAAATTAAAATCAAATTCTTCATTATATAATTACAATCTATTTACACGAATTACTAGAGTAATTTAAGAGTCAATACGAATTTTATTTCCATCAGGGTCATTGATAGAAAAATTCCCATCTTTATTTTTAGAAGGCTCAGTTTCGTAAGAAATAAATTTGAGTCGTTTCTTAATTTTCACAATTGGAATTTTTATTTCTAAACCCATAATTAAATTTCCTTCTACAATCTTACTTGAAGGATATAGCTCTATGATAAAATCATTTAGCGCAAAACTATAATGTTCCGCTCCTTTGCCATGCTTTTCTTTTACAGGAAGAAAACCAATTGCTTCATAGAAAGATTTGCTCTTTTCAATATCATTGCATTTGATAACGAGGTAGGTTAATTTCACTCATTTCTTCTCACATACCAATCAGTTAATCTATTTCCTAAGTCTAAAATTTTATCCCTTCTACCATTATCATTATTCAAATCATTTAATAAAAAATCAGGAAGTTCATCAACAGAATGGTTAATCATTGTAATCCCCAAACTCATAGAGGCAATACTATCAGTGTCACCTCCAAGTTTCACCGATTCTAAAAGAATATCAAAAGGATTCTTGTAATTAGAAATAATATAAAACACAGCGCCTACTGTCCGAGCGGAATAGAGCGCATAGCCGCTCCGTTCGTTATTTTATTTCTCACGGCCTTTTCTAAAAGTTCTGCTCCATCTTTTAAAAGCAATGCCTCTTTTATAGTAGTAGAATATCCTTCGATTGGATATGCTCTATATGTATCGATAAATCTTTGGGCTAGATTTTCTAAGTTAAACTCTTTATCACTAAGCATCATTTCACAAATTGCAATAGACATTTGAGTATCATCCGTATACATTCCAGCCTTTCTATTCACTCTTTTTGATTTATACTTAGTTGGATCAAGATGAGTCAACAGAGCAATTCTATCGCAAGTAAATTCATACGCAACGCCAAAAGCATCACCAATTGCAATCCCTAAAAGCATATTTTGAAATCTTGTTTTTTTAATCGCCATAAATAAATCATAATCATTCTAAGTATTTCGTAAAGACTTTTTATTATTCGAATTGAAAGTATAAACCGAGTCTAAATACTGGAATCAATTCTAGGAGAATTAAAATGCCAATCTTTGAATACAAATGTGAAACTTGTAACAAAAAATTTGAAGTATTACAATCCAATTCTACACCCTTTACAGACTGTGACAAAATAAATGAAGGCTGCAAGCAAAACGGTATTATCCACAAGATGATTTCGTCGTTCGCGTTCTCAGGCTTTGGAGAAACTGATCTGAGTTCCTACCAAGACCGTTCTCCCTATAGCAGACATACTTCAGCTTCTGCAAGTGCGAGCACTGGTTGTGGTTGTCACGGAACATCGAGTTGCCCGGGTTCTTCTATGCGAGATAAATACGGGCTGGATTAGTCTTGTTAGCCCCTACACGGGTAGAGATTTCCCGTAAAGCAGTCTCTAATAATATAAAAGCATTTCGCTCTATTCTATCGCCAAATACTCGTTTGGCGGTAGCGATTAAGTCCAACGCCTACGGGCACGGAATAGAGTTAATGGCAAAGCTCGCCATCGAAAATGGAGTGGATGTTCTTGCAGTCAATTCACTTGAAGAAGCGCTCCTACTAAAGAAATTTTCCCCTACTCCCATTCTACTCATGGGCGAAGTTCCCAATCTGGAGGAGCGGCTAACCGATCTTAACCATAGCAACTTCTGGATTGTCGCTTCTAGACTAAAAGAAATTATACATCTTTCTAAACTTTCCAATGAACCCAAAATTCATCTCAAGACTGACACTGGTATGGCGCGATTAGGACAGTCTGGAAAAGATTTATTTAAACTCTTAGAAGAATTAAAAGCCCATAAAATAAATCTCTCCGGTCTACTCATGCACTTCGCTAGCACAGAGGATTTTACTGAGCACTCCTATTCCATGCAACAATTAAAGACATTTCAGGAATATATAAAACACGCAGAGAAACAGGGATATACCGACATTATCCGCCATGCTGCTTCTTCTGCCTCGACTATGCTTTTTAAAGAAGCTCATTTTGATATGGTGCGTGTAGGGATTTCTCTTTACGGGCTCTGGCCTAGTCTGGAAACAAGGCTTTCTCTTTCTCTCATGGGAAAAAATACATTCGATCTAATGCCAGTCCTCTCGTGGAAAACAACGATTGTCCACACGAAGAAAGTTCCTACTGGTTCTTACATCGGATATGGCTCAACGTTTAAGACCAATTATCCTACAACGCTCGCAGTAATCCCTGTTGGTTACAATGAAGGATTTGATCGAAGGCTTTCCAACCAGGGTTATGTTTTAGTCAATGGAGAGAGGGCTCATATCATCGGTCGAGTCTGTATGAATATGAGCATGATTGATATTACCCACATCCGAAATGTAAATGTAGGAACAGAAGTAGTCTTAATCGGTCGCTCTGATAAAGAAACAATCTCCGCTGACACAATAGCGCAACTCACCGGCACAATCAACTACGATGTGGTTACTCGCATTCATCCGGAGATACCGAGGATACTTGTGGAGTAGAAGAAATTTCAAAGATTACCACCGATAAAGACGATGAACACGGATAAAAAAACGATAAAACCCACTTATATTTTCTTCAGCAAGTCCACTTGATTCCATACGGCTCGCCAAATTAACAGTATCCCCCCTGACATCGTAAGTAAATAGATTAAAAAGTATTTGTGTTTGCATGGAAACGAGAAAAAGATTTTTCGTTTCCATGTATTTCAATCACTTTAACTCATCTAAATCTATTTGAGTTTATATATCTCTGTTTCTCCCTTCTCTTTATGTTTTAGGAAGTAGTAATGATCACCCTTTTTGAAATAATCAAAATCAGTCCAATCCTTTCCCCAGAGTGTTTTTTTCCATGTTTTTCCGAGAGAACCATCTGAATGCAGTGGAGTAAACCAAGCAGTCCCGGTTTGTTTTTTATACATGAATAAAACAGGACCAGTATGGTAATCAATAACCATTGCAGTATCTATATTAGTTTCAAGTTCGGTATTTTTAGAAACTTCAGTCATCCCTATTCCACTTTTTGCCTTTTCAATGCTATAAGTCCAAGAAGTCCCATCCAAACTATGCAGTAATAGAAAGTGTTCCTTTCCCATCTTAAAATGTTGAGCAGAAACTATATTTGGGTTTAGAGTTTCATTTTCCCATAGAGCTTCCTTTGAAGGTTTGGGATCTAATTCATGAATTTTTGCATGTCCTTTTCCTTTTTTATAAACGAAAGCATAAGATTTGCCTCCCATTGAAAAAGTTTTTAAAGTTGACCATCCGCCGGACCAATCAGCAGACCAAATTTCTTTAGGTGCTCCGGTATAATCATATTGATTGATACTGACACTTCCTGATTTTTCTTTCATTGCCATATGGTAAGTAGCATCATCCATTTTAAAAAAATCTATATTCGACCATCCTGATGACCATTCTTTTGAGTAATGCTCCCCTTTATCTTTTATTAGTTCAATTTTATTATCATCTATAACAATCGGTTGAACATTGGCTTTTTTATCTCTTCCGTATAATAATAGATAGGGAGAATCTTTGATTTGTAAAAAACGAGTTATTTTCCAACCTTTCTTCCATTTTTCTTTATACATATTTGGTCCGAGGCTAAATAGATTTTCGGGCGAAGACAATCTCCATTTCTGGCTTTTGAGCTTTTTATAAGGTGTAACTATTATGTTTGCTCCCGAATCGTCATTGTTGACTGCTTCTTTGATTTTATCTTTCTTAAGGGGTCCAAATTTGAATTTTTTCTTTAGAAATCCAGATTTGATTGTGTTTGTTTCCTTGTCATCGTCATCTATTACGACTGTTAAAACTTTTTGAGTCCCCACATTTTCAATATACTGGAACCCATCACCAGTATTCATTCTTTTCCATGCTTGATTATCAGATAAAGCACTGTCAAATAATTGAACATTTCCTGAGGCATCAACCCCTAGGTAATTTCTACCCTTGCTGCGAATGAATAATCTTCCTTTATCTCCTGTTTCAAAATAAAATTGTTGGCTATTATCCGCACTTCCATTCGACAATTCAATGTTAGTTCCATTTTTATCTTTTCCACCTTTTACAGTGAGAGCCATATTTCCATCTAGTGCAGAAAGTACAAACATTTCGCTTCCAGATTCTACGTAATCAGGTAAAGGAAATCCTTTTGCATACTCATTAAAAGCAGTCTGTAATTGCGATTGTCTTGCGGGAGAGTCTGCAAGCGCCCAGATAGGTTTTAAGCTGCCTTTTTCAAAATCACATAGAACCGGATTTGATTCAACACCATCTGCCCATTTCGTATAGGTTTCTTTGTCCTTAATGTCATTTGCGTATTGATAATTCCCTCCATTTACGATCAGGGTCGATTTTGTATTCTCCAATATGGATTTAGATGAGTTTGTGTGACCAGTAGTGCTAGATCCGCTAATTACGCTATATGATGCTTCAACTGCCACTTTAATTTCACTCTCAGAGAATTTACTTTCATTATTTGTAACGGTAGTAAAATCAGCCCTAGCTCCAATGTAGGCATTTGCGATATAATGAGTTCCGTAGGTTTCAAACAATTCCATAGGATCCATATTGTTAATATCTGCTTTTGCCTGCTCTGTCATAAATTGTTTTAGATTTATACGTTTATCTATTCCTAATTCCCAAACGCGATTGGCATCGAGGATAGTGAGATAATACTCGCTCGAGCTACCACCCCATGATTTGGAATAAGCCACATTTACAGAAGCACTAAACGCTGGTCCTTCATAGCCTACTTCCACTTCTTGGCTAAATGACTTTGCATATTCTCTCTGTGAACTTCCAGAAATTTCTTTGCGACTTTTTGTTCCTATATAAGTGACTGTAATTTCTGGTGGGGCAAAATAATCTTTGCCTCCCTTAATTTTTTGATTTGCACTCCATTGAAAAATCGGATAGGTTACACTGGATGCCTCTGCATATTTACCAAATATATTGTATCCAGAACCAACAACATTCAGACTCGGAACTTCCGTTTGAGCGAATATTGCCGAGAAAGAAATCACTGAAAACAATACAATTAGTTGTATCATTCTGCTAAATTTAAAAATGTTTTTCATAACATTTATCTCCCTATTGTTTTGCTTCACCCTCAATCGAACAGTTAAATGTTTAAAATAAGATGTGTGCATACCTTTATTAAATTATAGTTCAATTCCTGCTTGCATATTTTGTATTGAATCATAAAAAAACAACATAATCAGGTTTTACATGAGAAAGCATTTCTATCAGAAATGGATGGGGTTTCCTGAAAGATTCTAAGCAAAAGCGTTAGCCGCAATAGATACAAATAAATTTTTTATACGAATACCAAGAACGGGTAACGTATCAATTTCTAATTTAGTTTTTATAACGGAATCTTTGAACTAGCTGAACTTGACTCCTATCCTTAGCATATTCACACTCGCATTTTTTCAAAAAAATCAGAATTGGGATAACCTTTTTCATTGCGTAACTCTTTCTTAATCCCGTTTACCAGATACATGTCCACTTGTCCTTTATTTTTGGCTGCAATTTTTCCTCGATATTCGCAATCAAAATAATCTTTCACAAAATGATAAGTATCCCCACTGATATTTATTTTTTCAGGAAGTCCACTTGATTCCATACGGCTCGCCAAATTAACAGTATCCCCCCAGACATCGTAAGCAAATTTTTTCTGACCAATTACGCCTGCGATAAGAGAGCCTGAATGAATTCCAATACGAATGGTCCAATATTTTTCGGAATTCTGAATTTTCTTAGCACGCCAATCTTCCATAATCGCTTGCATTCCTAAAGCAGCTAGAACACAATCAATAGCATGAGTTTTATTCGGTTTAGGAATCCCACCAACACACATATAAGAGTCTCCAATGGTTTTCAATTTTTCTAAATTATATTTTTCCATTAGAGAATCAAATTTTGAAAAACAATAATCTAGTTCTCTTATCAATTTAGATGGCTCAAGTGTTTCCGCCATCTCAGTAAATCCTTGAAAGTCGGTAAATAAAACGGTTGCGGAAGAATAAAAAACTGGTTTGGAATTGCCTGAATTTTTTAATTCATCAGCAATCTCCTCAGGCAAGATATTTAGCAATAAACTTTCTGATTTTACTTTTTCATTTTCAGTTTCTTTTTGAGCAATGAGAGCAATCCCTTTTTCAATTTCAGACTGTTGTTTTTCTGACTCAAGAGAATCTAAAAGTTTTTTCTTTTGATTCATCACTTCTTGAATAGAAAAATGCATCATTGCACTTGAATACATAAAAAAAACAGCAACTCCTACATAGAACATCCAGTGATGATTTTTTTGATAATAAAGTATATTAGTATATTCTAATGTCCCAAAGTAGATACTAATTGAAATTGTAGCATAGCAAATAGAAGAAACAATCATAGCATTAAACCCAAGCCTGGAATCAGAATAAATCGTATCGGAGATTACCATCATTAAATACATAAATAAAAATGGTGAATTTATTCCTCCTGATATATAACAAAGGACACTGATAACTGCCATATCAAATAAAAATGGGAAATATACAAGTAGCGGATACTTCTTGTAATCCAAGAATACTATCAATTCTATAACTAACCAAAACAAAGAGAAAGAAACAGATACAATTGATAAATAATACATCCAATTTCCAATTTTGGATGGAAATAAATAGAAAATTAGCACATTAAGCAAAAACCGGCTTACGTTCGGTATAAAGAACTTTCGACGTTGTAATCTTCCAATCTTATTCATAGCTGCTCCATACTCAAATACTTTTCAAAATAATCTATGTTTTTATAAAGTCTCTACTTTCCAAAAAATAGATTCGGATCAATCTCACTTAGTTCTTCAATTGGCTTACCGGTGTATGCCTCCATGAGTTCTTTTTGATGACGCTTGATGATTTCTAAATCATGTTCATTTGTAAGCGGACGAACGAAATTTAACGTTAAGTCCGCATACTTCTTGTTATGCTCCCAGTTCGCTAGTATCTCTTGCCTCGCTTTTCGAAGCTCTTCTTTCGTTTCTTCGGGGACTTGCGGATCAGCAATAGATTCATCCATTCTACGTATTCCATTGTCTTTCATGATTTGAAATTTTTGAATTCCAACTTCTCCCTGCGAAACATTCCATGCCCAGGCAACCTTTGCATTTATCTTTACAAATTCAAAATAGTCTTTGAAGCCTGCGTCTTTAATTACACCTTCAATTTCATTGAAGACTTCCATTCCAGTCGCACTATCTCCCTTCTCTGCAAGTTGTTCGGGAAGATTCGGACCTAGTTTATGCAATGCCTTGACCGCTTTGACGTATTTTTCAATATTCTCGTCGGTAAGCTCAACTCCGGAAACAGTCTGCCCATACATTTGATAAATTTTCTTGCAATGGAATGACTGCATTAGAATAAAAATAACTATAGTAAAAATAATCTTGCGATTCATAAAACTCTCCTGAATAGTTTTGAGAAATGAGTTGCCAAAAATAGCAAGCTCAATAGGATTCTGATTTCAATGAAAAATTATAATTCGAGTGTAAATTTTAGGAGTAGAATTTCAACTAGTATTCTAAAATACTTATGCAAATTCTTTTTCAAAGACGTTAAGTATTATTTACATACTGGAATTGAATCGAGACTTCATCTACCCTACCCGACTACGATTTTTATAAACAATGTGGAAGAAAGAGATGTGCTACTGAGCGCCTATCTCGCTGATATATTTTCAATCAAAGCAAGACTCTATTTCCCAGTGCAAATGAATCTATGGGATAGAGAATTTCCATCCGAAACAAAATCTCTTTTTAAAAAACTCATACGAGCGGTTACTCTTAATTTGTCTCTTATTCCGATATGCTTGCGTGTTGCGGGGGCTAAGAATGTAACAAAAGATATTTTCAATCTTCTTAAAAGCATTCGGCGCAATACATCGTTTACGATCTATGAAAAATTCCATTCGTTTAAAGAGCAAATCTCAAAGCGAAAGACATTTGTTTTATTCGGTCATGAAATCGGCAATGGAGAAACTGATATAGAAAACGCTAGTGGGATTTTAAGAATTTTCAACAAGAAAAATCCTACCATGAGTTATGTGCAACTTACGCTTACCTATGATTATCTCCTTTCAAAAGAAGGGATAGTTCATATTAGCCACAGCGGGCTATTTCAAATTAAACCAGAGAAAACTATTTCATCGATTGCTGCAACTCTAAAGCTAAAGCGAACTCTCAGCACGACAGTGACACCGGGAAATTTATTTGCCTTCGCAATCTACTCACCGGAAGTGCAACACGGAGTATCCAGACAATACTTATTCTATAAAATGGAAAGACTCGCGAATGAAATTTATAGAGAAAAATTCTGTAACATTGCGAGAGAATGTCTAGAAATGTCTTATGATGATTTATTTGCAGAAATTTTATTCAATGCGAGAAAAGATGAATTTATCCAGTATGACAAAGACTCAAAGCAATACTACGGAACAAATAAATTATACTACTTCAAAAAAAATAAATACCATTTTACAAATTTAAAATCAGAAAACATTTACAGATACCATTACATGCAATTGCTTTTATTTCATAAAAAATTTAGGCAAATCTGGACAGAGATTGAGATTTACGACTAAAATTCAATTGCCTCAAAAGTCCGAATTCATATTGTAGCAATTATCTTATGAGTATCCCAAAAATTCAACTACCCCGAAAGGCAACCTACACTAGACTAGAAGAAAATATTCAATTCTTTGAGCTATTCCAAAAGATAGAAAAGAAATTTGAAAATTGCTTTCTTTTAGAATCCATGGAAAAAGAAAGCTACGATTCAAGGTATTCGATTCTTGGATTCGATCCCGAACATATTGTGTATGGAAAAGAAAAATCTTTATTCATTGACGACAAAGAATATCACTGCGACAATCCTTATTATGCGCTGCGTGATGTAATTCCAACAGACGTTCTTTCTGTCAATTATGCAGGTGGTCTTGTTGGATTTATTTGCTATGAAGGAATGAACTATTTCGAGCCAAGTCTTAATCTCGAAACACACAAAGATTTTAACACATTCCACTTTGGAGTTTATTTGGATGGAATCATTCTAGATAAAATGACCGGTGAAGTTTTCTATTTCTATTACGAAAAAAATAGAATAGAGCAGATAAACGAAATTATCCAGCAAGACAATATAAGTGACAAATCCTATAAGACCACGATTGAATTTACCGGTTATACTTTCTCCGAAGAAGAGCACAAACAAAAAGTCGCAGAAGTATTAGAAGAAGTAAAAGCAGGAAATACGTTCCAATGCCAAATTGGTCTAAAGGCAGAATACAAAATCACTGGTGATACCTTACCCATTTATATGGAGCTAAGACATGTTAACCCCTCTCCTCATATGTATTATGTAAAATTCGGAGACAAAAAAATTATCGGAGCAAGTCCTGAACTATTATTTAGATTACGAAATGGAGAAATGGAGACATTCCCACTCGCCGGCTCCATCAAACGCGGATTATCCGCAGAGGAAGATATTAAGCTTGCTCGCACACTTCTCAATGATCCAAAGGAAATTGCAGAGCACAATATGCTTGTTGACTTACATAGAAATGATCTAGGTAGAGTAGCAAAGTTCGGGACTGTCAAATGTAGAAAACTTATGGAAATTAAAAAATACAGTCATATCCAACATATTTCCAGTGAAGTAATTGGAATTATCAAGAAAGGAGAAGATATGTTTTCAGGACTTGCATCCTCTTTTCCCGCAGGAACGTTATCCGGCGCACCTAAGATTGAATCGATGAAAATCATTCAGCGAGTAGAAAAAAATCCACGTGGTCCTTATGGTGGTGCCCTCGGACATTTTGGATTTAACGGCAACTGCACATTTGCCATTCCAATCAGAACCTTGTTTGTATCCGGCGAATACGCTTATACGCAAGCATCCGGTGGTATTGTTTACGACTCATTACCCGCAAATGAATACCAGGAAATCAAAAACAAGCTCGGGGCTCAAGAAAAAGTTTTGAACTCTTTTATCTCTAGAAAGGTTTTATAAGGAGCGGCTAATGAAAGTATTACTAATTGACAATTACGATTCCTTTACTTACAATCTCTACCAATACGTGGGAGAAATTCTAGAAAATCTAGAACAGCCATTCGTATTTGATGTAATTCGAAACGACGAGAAGACTCTCGATCAAATCAAACAAAAAAACTACGATCGTATCATAATCTCTCCCGGTCCCGGTGACTCCAAAGACAAAGAATACTTCGGAGTATGCGCTGATGTATTGCTCGACTTAGGAAAAACTACTCCTGTGCTTGGTGTTTGTCTTGGAATGCAAGGGATTGCTCATTATTATGGCGGCAAAGTAGTAAGAGCACATCTACCAAAGCATGGCAAAACAAATACGATCACACACGATGAGAGAGGGGTTTTTCTTGGTTTGCCGCAAGACATCGAAGTAATGCGCTACCATTCTCTCGTGGTGGAATATGAATCTCTACCAAGCTGTCTCACTATCACAGCCAAGATAGAATCAAAAGAAGCCGGTATAGAAATCATGGGGCTAAGGCACAATAGCTTCCCAATCGAAGGAATCCAATTTCACCCCGAGTCGTTTGCGACAGAGGGTGGAAAAAAGATGTTGGAAAATTTTATTCACCTTCGATAACACTTTTACAGTCATTTCGAACATCGCTTGGCGGCTGGATTTGCGACTAAGCAAATGGGTAGATGGAGAAATCTATCTGGCAATAAAACGATAGTGTTAAGCAAGATAGACCTCTCACGATTTTCCCGCCCTGCGCTTAGTCGCGCCCTTCACCTTCGTATGTTCGAGGTGACTGTAATACACAATCTTCTTAACTTGACAGCATTGGCCTTCGCATGGTAATCTTTTTTTTCAAACCGCTTGACAATTTTTATATACTATATAGATTGTAAGCACACGAAAGGAGGTGGTCTAGTGAATTTAAAATCAATTGAGACTTGTGAGGTGACTCTGCTCTAGGTTTTTTCTTGGATGAAAGCTTTTCTAAGAAAAAGTCTTTTGCAAATCCAAGAGCATCACCGACCTCCTTTAGCTCCCGACAATAGTCACTCGGGGCTTCGTGCAGTCGCTACTGGAGGTTTTTTAATCCTTTGTATTTCCAAATAATGCTATATAATTCCAAAACTCCCCTTCTTCCGCAATGATAGCATACTCGTAATTTTCCTTCAGAGTATCTTTTACTTTTGTGCATTGCACCTTATTTACTTTTTTTGTTTTGGCATTTACCAGAAGTCCGGTCAAACTACCATTAGCCTTACTCTCTAGCAAGAAGTAACTTTCCTTTTCTAGCCTAACAAATTTTAGCAGCGAATCTGGCTTATCCGCAAACACGGTCGATTGTCCAAACTCCAATTGATTCCCTTTTATTTGAACTGCATTTCCCTCTTCTATGCTTTGAAATTTCCAAAGCAGGTAATCCACATTCTTAAATTTTGGATCTGTATTCTTATCGGATCGCCCGTGATCGATGATATTAGTAATTCGATACGTTGGCATCGACTGACCAGATTGAATCGGTTGCACGGCTATTTCATCGGAAATTTCTTTTTGTATTTGTTTATCTAAATACTGAGCACCCAAATCTGATTGTGGTTGCGGTATACGCGCGTTCATCGCATTTACATTTGCATTGTATTGATTGAGAAGTAAATTACCATAAGCCGCACTATTATAAAAATAAGGATTGAGCCCAGGCGCTACAGGATAAGAGACTCCATTGCTAGAAGGAGATGAAAACTGAGGAACAGTAATATTCATCCTCACCCCTCCACGACTTTTGGAAAGAAGAGAAATATTTACTAAGATGAAGATGATTGCGACTGCGCTTTTAATTTTCATTGTAATATCCTTACTCAATTTCATTTTATACAAAAAAATCAAAGAGTCAAGCTTTATCTATTATTTAGGACTTGCGTAAAAACAAGATTTTCTTTGCTTTTACACAATTCTTTTCTAATGCTTTAGTTCCCTATCCTACCAAAATTTCTTACCTTTGCCGAGATACTTGATTGTAGAAAAAGGTCCGGTTGGAAAAAAATAAACTTCCATAAGTGGTTCTGTTTTACTTGTATTGATGGAGTGATGAACACTGTAGGTTGGCGGATAAATGTAGTTATCCTTTTTGATTTCTTTGTATTCACCTTTTGCGATATGGGTCTTCCCTTCTCCGTCAGAGAAGATTACGATTTGGGTTGGTTTGTGAAAATGACTGTCTACATCGTTATTGGGGTCAATCTTTGTTATCCCCATAACCATAGAGTCATTGTCGATAATTGTTTTCCATGCCAGTGGAGTTACTTTTCCGCCAGCAGGAATTTTTCCGTCCCAATTTTCCCACGGAACATTTACTTCTTTTAACAATTGAATTTTATCTCCGTTTGCATCAAGACTTGTGCCTTCTGGAGAATTAAACGGTAGAGTTTTAAAAAATCCGATTGGAAAAAAGAAAAATACTTTCGTGAGTTCCTCGCTTGTATTCTTAATAGAGGTTACACTGCTTTGCGGTATATAAAGAGAATCCCCTTTCACTACTGGATTCATTTTATTTTGCGCAAATACTTCTGCCTTTCCATCATAAATATAAACAGCTTTATTTACTTTATGAAAATGTGCAGGAATTTCTTCTCCTTTCTTAAGAAGAAATAAAACTGTAACTATTTCTGACTTGTCCAAAAGAACTTTGTATTCGACGGACTTTCCATTACTAAACTTCATAGACTGAACAGTCAACTCATCCATATGCGATCTCTCTACAGGTCCGAGAGTTGGTTCTGTGGGGTCTGAGGCCTCTTGTTTTTTACAAGAGGAAAAGAGAAAGGCAAATGCAAATAAGCATAAAGCTACGTTATGCGCTAGAGATTTTTTTTTCATAAAGGCTCCTTGGTTTATTAGCTACAATCTAAAATAACCCTGAAAATGTCATCTAAGAAACTTAGCCAATCCATGCCCATATTACTCTTTGCAACTCAATGCCGGCGCCTGTGCTGAGCGATAGTTGAAGCATGGTAAAAAGTTATGCTAAGTATTTACATTATTTTTGCGACAAACTTATTGTTAATTGAGAAGTATAAATTCCTTTTTCTAATTTTTCAGAAAAATCGAATGGCATTTGTTTTATTCTTTCTCTTATCGTCTTACGTCCATTACCCGCTTGAACTTTTCCTACTTTATATTTTGAATTTGCAATCATCTGAAAGGAGATTGAATCCTCATTCTGGTCAATAATCCACCGAGTAGTTTTTCCTCCATATTTTAAATCATTGTTTATTAGTTCTTGTAGTATGCTGAAAAGATGACGATAATATTTTTTTGAAATTTGCTCCGGCTTTGCATTTGGCTTGATTTCAATTTTAATTTTTCTTTCGGCAGTGCTATAACGACGCACTAGAAAATTCGTGAAGCCTTTCATAAAATTTTTTTCGATGAGAGTAATATCTTCGAATGCAAGTAGGTGATTTCTAAGTCCTTTTAAAATTTCATCAATTATTTCTACAATTTTTAATTTTAATTCTCGACTGACAACTTTGTTGGGTCCCATTGATTTTAATAAAAAAGAAAGAGATAATAACTTTCCACCTAGATTGTCGTGGATATCAACGAATAGCTCCTGCCTTTCTTTGTGAACTGCGATTTCCTTTTCAAGATCTGTTGCTTTTTGTATTTCTAATAAGTTTTGATTGTAGATTACTTCTAATTCTTCGCCACGAAGTTTTACTTTTGCTTCCAAGTCTTTTTGAAGAACGGTTAATTCTGTATTAATCTCACTTAAAGTATTTTTTTGTTCTGAAAGTTCAATCGCTTGGTGCTCAGATAAATCAAAAGCCTTCGAAAACTTAGTCGAAATAGAAAAAGCCTGAAAAAATAAAAATCCAAAAAGAGTGAAAGGGAAAACATAGTGTCCGTAAAAAAAATGTTCCACTTGAAGAATGTCAAGCAAACTCCCAACTGCCAATAAAACAACTCCCAAAAATGAAATCGCTGCTCCGTCTAACTTTTCTTTGACAGCAGCAATGTTGATATACAATAAATAAGGAATAGAAAAGAGAATCAAAATTTCATAGCCAAGTAAAAATCTTGTATAGATAGAATGAGGAAGTAATAGAACACTAGCGGTTATACCAAAAGCGAACACAGTAATTATCCTAATGTAGTAAGTATGTATTTTACCCGCAAATAAATGATTTAAGAATGCTGCGAACAAAGGTAACAAAATAAAGGCAGTAAGATATTCCAACCTGTATGTTATATCAAATGGAATAGATGGAAACGTTGTGAGTAAAATCCGTTCATCTGTAAGTAATAATCTGAGAGTATAGTCTATACAGAAAAATCCAAAATACAATGGACTTTTATCTTTCTTGCGAATTAGGAACAATGCAATATGATAAATTCCCATAATGAAAAGACTTCCAAGAATAATCATATCTGATATTGTAGCGTTGACTTTTTTCTTGTAGAGATTTTCTAATTTACTAAAATAAAAAATACCAACGATTCCACCTGTGCGGTTCATAAAATTGGAAACATGAACCGTTATGTGAAACTCATTCTGCGCATTTTGGGTAACAGGCTTTATTTCCCGTAAAATATACGCATCCATTTCTTCTTTTGTTTTTCCCACTTTTCCTGCCTGATATACAAGTGTATCATTGATCCACACAGAATTTGCAGTTTCGATGATGGGAATACGAATCGCGAGATTTTCGTATTTATGGGAAAGTTTTACCAAAAGATGGTAAGTGCAATACCCTTCTCCGGTCAGAGTCTCAGCTTTAATTTGAATTCCATTCCAAACTCCAGGGACTTTTAAATAAAGATCAGGCTTTTTTTTATTTTCTAGAATTTCCTCATAACTTAAAAATTTTTTCCAATAAAAATCCCAATCTCCATCTAGATTTACAATTTCTGTTTCTTGAAAAGAAACATTAGTTAAATCTAATATACCTTTTTGTGCGAAGATAGTTTTTTGTTCAGGGACTTCTTTGCAGCCGAAGTATAGAATTACTATCATGAGCGAGATTATAAAAGATTTTACCATAGGTCACAATGAATTAAGTTACTATTACTTAGTCTAACGTTTTTGAAATCCATTTAGACTCAACCAGAATACATAAAATAGGGAATAGTTTTATGAAAAAGTCAAAGAATACAAAGCGGGCAATGCGCCTAAGGACAAGTATAATGAATGAGGATAATTTCTTTATGCTTAGAGAGTAATTTTAGTTTTTATTTGCTTATTAAATTCTTCTTCGACTAATTCATACTGGCCAGTAAAGAAATCAGATTTGAATTCAGAGATTCCCCTTAGAACTCTGAGTCCGAAGTTTCCGTATTCGGCGTGGACCATTTTTGCGATTTGTTCTCTTGTTTCATTTTCTCTTGATCTTTGTTGTTGAATACTCATCATAAACTCCAGAAGAGAGTCGATGCCTATTTTTTTCAAAGCACTGGTTTGAAAAATCTTTGGGATATTGTGACCATTGATTGTATCTTTTAAAAATTCGAGAGAGCTGATGAGCATATGAAAGCTTGATGTGGCTAATTCCTTTTCGTCGCATTTGTTGATAATAAATGCGTCAGGCACTTCCATGATACCACTTTTCATAAACTGAATTCCATCGCCGGCTAATGGTTGTAAGATGAGAAAGGAATAATCTGCAAGCTTTGAAACTTCTGTTTCATTTTGTCCAATTCCTACTGTTTCAATAATGATGTAATCAAAAAAATATCTTAGCAAACGAATTACATGATAGGTATGAGGATTGACTCCACCTAGTTCTAATTGACTCGCTTGCGATCGAAAGAAAATCCGATTCTCGCGAGCCGGTATCGTGACGCGAGTTCTATCGCCTAATATCGATCCGCCGCTCAACTTGCTAGATGGATCAATTGCTACGATTGCCATTTTTTTTCGTCTTTGTTTTTTTAAGAAATCATGACAAAGCTCTCCAATGAGGGAAGACTTTCCTGCTCCTGGAGATCCTGTAATACCAATAGTAATTGAATTTTTTCGGAGATCGTGATTGTTTGTTAATTCTTCGAAAAGCATTTTTCTGAATGCAAAGGAAGATTTTTTTTCAATACCCGAAATCAACTTTGCGAGAGGATATTTTTCCCCGTTCTCGGCTTCCTTGATGCAATCCCGTATTTCCTGAATATTCATAAAATTCTTGCTGACGATTCTAACTGATTTTACAAAGTTATAAATGACAGTCTATTTTAAAACAATTTTTATCTATTGTAAGTTTTAGATACATTTTGCACAAAGGATCATCATATCCCACAATGAATCAGTTAATTACATCAAATCGAATTCCAAAATTAACTCTAGCGCTTATTTTTTTTACAATGCTTCCTGTAACGATGATCGTTCCTGTATTCAAAGACCTTGTAAAAGATAGACTCGGTGGGGACAATCTCATGGTTTCCCTTTTCATGAGTTACGCGATGTTAGGCTCATTTTTATTTTCCCCGATTGCCGGGTTTCTCTCTGATAAATTCAAGAACAGAAAGTATTTTATTTCTGTATTTGCCATTCTAGATGGAATTAGTTTTTTTCTTTTGGTCAATGCAGAAAACCTACAGATACTACAGATTATCCGCTTCTTCGAAGGAGTCTGCCATATTTTTGTAATTGGACTTTTACTTTCTCTCATTGCAGATAGAGAAAATGATTCCACCAATGAGCATTTTTATAAAAAGGGAATCTTAATGGGACTCGCGGGAATGTTTTTAAGTCTAGGTGTAGGCATTGGCTCCCCGATGGGAATTTTAGGAAAGAAGAATCCCCTACTCCCATTCTATGTGGCGGGGACCATCATGATTCTAATCGGAATCGTTTCTTTTTTTCTGTTAAAAGACTATGAGTTTTTTTATCACGAGCGGATAACACTGAGTAAATGGTCAAATGCATTTCAACAAAACAAACTAATTCTAGTTCCCTATCTTTACAATTTCATAGACAGATTTACAGTTGGATTCTTTGTAACTAGTTTCAATCTACATCTTCGAGAAGATTTAAAATTCAATCCGGGAGAAGTTGGTCTTTATCTTTCTTTGGTCTTAATTCCAATGAGTTTATTTTCCTATCCATTTGCAAGACTGGCTAGAAAAACAGGTCCATTTCTGTTAATGATGATTGGCTCTTTACTGTATGGAATTTCTCTCGGATTTGCAGGAGGCGTTAGCGGTAAATTGGAATTATTCACACTGCTTATCCTTTGTGGGACAGGTGCGGGAGTCATGTTTGTGCCTTCGATGATGCTTGCTTCGCAAATGTCACCCAAAGGAATGAATGCGAGTGTGATGGCGGGGTTTACAGGTGTTGGCTCTATTGGATTTATGCTTGGTCCGATTGCTTCTACTCTTTTAGAGAGATATTTAAAAACAAATTACTCCTTTGAATCTTCTTTTTTCATTCTATCACTTCTTTTTGGTAGTCTGGAAATTCTTGTTGTATTTTTTACATTCCCATTCAGTCGAAAATTAAAAGAGGTAATTAAATGAGTTTAGAATTTCAAAACTATTTAGTATATAGCATTGTCTTGATTGCGCTGGTAAAATTTACACAACCTATATGGACATTTTTCTATAAACTTTTATTTAACAAAAAGAAAATTCAATCAGAGGATACTTCTTGTTATACCGGAACTTGTGCAAAGTGTAAGGTTAAGACTTGAGTAAGTTCAACCAAGAATACTGGGATTCTATGTATGCAGAGGACGATGAATCCATCATTGACGGCGTTGACAATGCAAAAGAACATGCAAAGTATTTAAAGAGTGCTTTAGCTTTAGGAGAAATACAAGTCGCAAGTATCGGTGACTTTGGATTTGGAAAAGGAATTTTATTAAAAGAAATTGCAAGAGAATTTAAACCAGAACGGATAATAGCGATTGACCCTTCGAAAGAGGCTAACGACAAACTAAAAAAACAAAAGTGGATAAAGCAATTCTCTCTCTCCGTTCAATGCACTACTCTAGAAGATTTGGATGAATCTAAAATCAAAAAGCCACTTGATTTAGGTATCTGCAATTCAATCTTCCAATACATTCCCACGAGCAAAGTCTCCTTTGCATTCGCTAAACTTTCAAGGCTTTGTAAGTATGTTTATTTTTCTGTGCCTACAAAAGTCGATTATGAGTATATGAAAAAGGAGCTTGATTTTATTGATCCATATGCACATGTTCGAGATAAAAAATTCTACTTAAAGAGTATGTCTCCTCATTTTACAATCGTATCCCTTAACCTTCTAGAAAGTAAAGTTTATAACCGCGAATCTGGTTTTCTCTATGAGTTTTTCCGATTTTAAATAAAAGTTGTAGCAAAAAAATTGCATCGTTTCAAATTTGCAAAGGGAGTCCTCTATGAAAGTTACAGCATTAGGTGTTCATTCAGCATTTGCCACTGGCACATACAAAGACGTAATCGAAACAGCAAAGGTAGAAGCTATGATTGCAGAAGCAGTCAAGTCTGCAAAAGACACACAATCACACCTCACCATTAACGGTATTCGAAATATTTTAAAAACAAATTCTACTCGTGCCTACTTCCCCCGCTATCAGAGTAACTTCCTTTTAGAATTTCAAACTCAGGGTAAAGTTAAGCCTGACGTATATCGTTTTGTTTTAGATTTTGGAAGCGATATACGCCATTCCCTTGCCAATGTTGGACTCAAGATGGGCGATATTGATGGATACTACTGTTCTCACCCACATGCAGATCATATCGGCGGCATAGAAGGAATAGCCCTTTCGACAGTATTCAATCCTTTTTGGAATTCAAAGAAAACAGATTGGCTCGCTTCTGAAAAGAAACGTAGAACAGAAGATGAAGGTAAACCAAAACAACTCGATCCTATCACTGATAGATTATTTAAGAGAGAAAAAATTCCTGCTGATTGTAAGCCTGATCTTTGGGGACATAGAGAAGTGTTGGACGATCTTTGGGATGCAGCAAAACCAGGACTTGATACATTGCAGGGGGTAAAGAATGTTTCCCTCGACACTTTCTTCAACCAAATCGTTATGTCTAAGAGCCTCGAATACCAAATCAACGATGGCGACAAGAGCTGGATTTTTTATACAGTAGAATCCACTCACGTAGTTGGGGGAACTTCATATATGCCGTCATTCGGACTGATGTTTGAAAGCGCTGATAAGAAAATCTATTTTCCAACGGATACTCTCTATATCATGCCACCAATCATGAAGCCATTCTATGAATCAGCTGACATCATCTATCACGATTGCGAAACAGGACCACGCAGTGGTGTTCATTCCCATATTGATGAAATTCGAAAAATTGATCCTGTTATAAAAAAGAAATGTTATTTGTATCATTACACAGAAGAGCCTGTTGTAGATGAAGGGGAATTTTTAGGAATTGTAAAGACTGGCGAAGTGCACGAGTATTAGCCGCATCATCGTAGAGACGTTAAACTCAATGTCACTCCCTCTGGTCGTTCCATAATGCGCAACGTCTCTACGATGATGATGTTCACGACAATAACTAATTAAACCCCGCTTGCGTAAAATGTATTGCAGTCCTTTCAATACTTTCTAAACTATGTCATGGATTTTTTAAAAACAATAATGAACGAAATAAGCGGAGACAATTCCTCCGAAATCGGCAATCTAACCAAAACACTTCTTTCTAATAGTGGGGATAAGGGCGTTTTGCTTGATACTGTGGTCAATACGATAAAAGAAAAAGGCATGGAAGATAACGTAGAAAGCTGGATTGGAACTGGCGACAACAAAGCCATATCTGCGAATCAGTTAAATGATGCGTTAGGCACTGATCTAATGTCTTCCCTGTCCCAAAAAACAGGCATCCCTGAAAAAGAATTAAGTGGAATGCTTTCTACATTATTACCAGTTGTAGTGAATCAACTCACTCCACAAGGTAAGGCAGAAGGTGATAATGGTAGTCTAGTTTCTACAGGGTTGGGACTGTTAAAAGGTTTTCTGTAAAATTTTGTATTTGTTGTAATAGTAGAGACGTAGCGCGCTACGTCTCTACCTTTATTCTAATAATTCATTGAACCAAGCTTAAGCTCTTTCGTAAATCTAGCACTGTAATTGATTCCTTTTATCCGTTTAGCACTTGGAGTGCCAGTAAAAAGAAAGTTTATCTATAAAGCGTCTAATCGAAATTAGTTTCTAAAAACTTTTTAATATGATAATTACTATTTATCTATCATAAGTCATTTTAAATGCTGCTTTTACAAGTCTCCCAACTCTCCACTTATTGTTATTTGTTTCTTCAAAAATGCCCATGTTTTTCATCGAATCAAATGCTTTGGATACTTTTTCTCTAAATCTAACATCCCCCCCCATCTTTTTATTAATTGCAATAATCAATTTCATTCTCTCAAAAGGAGTTCTTTCATCTTGAAATGATTCAATGAATTTTTTTATTTGTTTTTCATTTTCACTTTCTTTTTCTGCAAATTCTAACAAAAATTTAAGCTCATGTTTTAAGCTATCTAAATAGTCTTGTGCAACTCTATTATAAACCTGAATAATAATTTTATTGTCTATACTATTTCCTTGCTTTATATCTTTGTTTAATTCCTTAACAAAGGATTGATATACCCTTGGATAATAAGGTATATTCATACTTTTTTCAGTATCTGTAAAATAACTTAGAAAAAAACTATCGATGTTAGAATTTCCACTTCCAATTTTATTTGGAAAAATCTCTCTTAAAATCGAGATGCAATCTTTAATTGGTAATTCAGCTCTTCCTAAAGTATCACTTAAAATATCTAAATCAAACGAATCTTTTTTATCTTTATTTTATTGTATAAAATATCTCTCAAGTAATTTCCTTCCGTTTTAGCCAGAAGTCTAGAAACAAAAAATTTAGAATAGCCTGTTCTGTCCATACTAATTCAATACTATCTTTTTGTTCTGAATTTTGTATAAATTCTGGTTTCAAATCCTTTCTTAGAAAAAGTTTGACTTGAATTTTCTCAAAATAAGAATCTGTTAAAATTGTATTCATTACTCCGTAAAGTGCTTTAACATAATAATTTATATAATAAACATCAAATGTCGTTTCTAGACCATCAATACAAAATGTAATTTTTTCTTCTTGAGATACCAAAATACTCTTTAATTTAGTGCTATAATTTGAAGACTCTTTCTTAAAGTTTTCATATTTTTTCTTAAATTCTTCTTCAAACACTTTATTAGGCAAGCTTCCATGTTTGGAAATAGTTTCAATTGCCGTCAAGAAAATGCACCACCAGAAGTTTTCAACTAAGCCATCAATATCTTCTATACGAGAATTTTCTAATTTCTTAATTTCTTTATTAAATGACCAAATAATATTTTTAACAGTATCAGAGCGACCATTAATACCCTCTGCATTTTTTCTTTCAAGAAAATAATCATCTTGAGCAATCAATGGCTTTGCTAAATTTCGACTTACAAGTTCAGCAAAGATTTTAGTTTTTCCAGTTCCCTTCCTTCCATAAATGTAATTAATATCATTATTTTTATTTAAGAGTTTATTTAGAGCATCAGTTAAAATAAGCAATCCTTCATCTTTTATCCCAGAATAATCAGGTTTGATAAATTTACTTTTATCGGATTCTATTTCTAGAATACTCCTTAATTTTTGTAATACAAGTAGATTCTCACTTAAAATCTGTTCGGTATCAGGTAATAAATTATCTCTGTAAGAGGGATCATATTGCCAATCTAGAAAATTTGCATTTATATCCCCCACGGAAATATCATCAATATCTAACCCTTCCTTAATCTGTTTATTCTTTACAAATAAAAATTTTAAATCCTCTTTTTGTCTTTCGAAATGATCTTTATCTATAGGAGCTAAATCTTTAGTCATATACGGCTTTTGCGAAATGATCGGAATGTCAGAAGAATTAGAATTCAGAACAAGTGATTTTAAAAATTGATAAGAATGTTGCCATTGATTATCCAATCTTGTAAAAAGAACTAGTTGTCCTATTAATTCATTTATCCAAGTTATAGAGGAAATCGACATTCCAGATCTTTGATCAACTAACACAATATCATATAAATTCTCTTTCGCAAAACTTTGTAATCCTTTTGCAAGTATTTGAATAGTTGCAGGATTTACATTTGCCTGCAAAGTCATTCCGGAATATTCAATACTCCAATCATCCTCTAATTCACTCATCTCATTGTAAATTAAAGATGGTTTTGCTCCAATAATATCAATAGAACCACCGGATGGTTTACTATCATAATTTATTGCATTGATTTTTTTGCCCAAATATAATCCAAGTAAAGTGTTTTCTAATTTAAGATCCTTGTTATAAATAAGATCAAGGGAGGGAGCCTCAAAATCAGCATCTATTACTAATACTTTCCAACCATACTTCATTAGGTTTAATGATAAAGCCGTTAAAACACTAGAACGACCTTGACCACCTTTATATCCAAAAAAATGTATAACCTTTAAGGGGTCTTCATTTTCAGTCTTTGTTTTATTAAGCAAATCTAACTCTTCTTCTATTCTTAATTCAGACCAATATGTTCCCCTATTCTTGATTTCTCTTTTATCAAAATCCTCCTGTGATAGACATTCTAAACTAAGGAGGGATAGATTACTAATATCTCTAATGTATTGTGGTTCAATGTTTAACAAATTGCAAAACTTAATTTCGTTTTCCTCTTCATCATCAGTGAAATCTGGATGAGTCAAAATAAGAAATGTGTATGGGAAACGATAAGCTATTTTAAATTGCTTTGGGAAATGTTTTTTTACTTGGTCTAAAACACTTTTAATATTATTCATAAATTTCTTTTCCTAAATTGTCTTTTAACTGTTCATAAATTTGTTTTACTTCTTTTAAACAAACTTTAATATCATCCTCAGAAGAAGTATCAATTGCATCCTGATAATCGCTGTTATGTCTTATGTATCTTATATTAGGATAACTTGATTTACCAATATCTTTATTTTGCTTAGGTATTCCGTTTCGATCATACACCCATAAATTCTTAAGCAAATCTAAATCTCCTTTAGGAGTAATCGCTGTGCCGTTGTTAATTGAATTAAGAAATTCAATAAGTTTATCCTTCAACTGATCGTGACTAGTAAAACTCGACAAATTCTCTTTCAAGAAAAGTTCAAGAGTAATTAATTTTGTATAGAGTTCTAAAAGAGGCTGCTCAGGTAAACTGACTGTAAAGTTTTTTTTATTATATTTAAATATCTGGCTCATCTCATTTAGAAAAAGAAAACTAAAGCCATTAGTCAATGATTTTTTCATCTAAAATGGGTTTTATCCAATTACTCGTTTTCGGCATATCCTTGATTTGATAGTGTTCTTAAAAGATCATTAAGATTAAAACTGTTTTTTCTAAATAAAAACAAAAAGATTAATTATTCTCCATGTATCTATCTTTTTCTTCATGAGTTAGAGATTTAAGATACTTCTCCACCTTCAATGCTTCTGCCCTTGCAGCTACTTTTGTATACCACTTCAATTTAACAAAATCAAATCTCCCAACAAATTTATCAGTATTATGCTCTACCACACTATCAAAATGTTCTCCAATTCTCGCCTTTAAGTTATTTGTTTGTCCAACATAATAACAAGAGAATTTACCATTCTTAAAACAATTGAGGATATAAACATAAAATTTCATTCTTTTCTTTCTTATTCAAGAGAGTTTGTTACGAGTGAGTCATTGACTGACTCTACGACTTTAATTTATCTCCCCTCTCCATAGAATTCCGATGATATGGAGAGGGGGTTACTCTATATTATACCCCAACTTATACAAAATTGGGGTGAGGCGTGAGGTAATTACCCCTTCTGCTCTGCCTTAATGATATTAAGCGCAGAACCTGCTTTAAACCATTCAATCTGACTTGCGTTGTAGGTGTGATTTGCTTTGACTTCGTCTTTCGATCCATCTTTGTGATTTAGAACTAAAGTAAGAGGAACTCCTTCTTTAAATGAAGTAAGTCCAACGATATCAATCGCATCATCTTCTAGAATCTTCGCATAATCATCCTTATTCGCAAATGTAAGAGCAAGCATACCTTGTTTCTTTAAGTTGGTTTCGTGGATACGGGCAAATGACTTTACAAGAATCGCACGCACTCCGAGAAAACGTGGCTCCATAGCTGCGTGTTCACGAGAAGAACCTTCTCCGTAGTTTTCGTCCCCTACTACAATCGAGCCAACGTTTGCTGCTTTGTAAGCTCTTTGCACTTTAGGAACAGCGTCGTAACTGCCAGTTAATTGATTTTTAACGTTGTCTGTTTTTTCGTTAAAGAAATTCACTGCACCAATGAGCATGTTGTTAGAAATATTATCTAAGTGCCCACGATACTTGAGCCAAGGTCCTGCCATAGAGATATGATCTGTTGTGCATTTGCCTTTAGCCTTAACTAAAGCTTGAGACCTTTTAAGTCAGTTCCTTCCCATACGGGGAAACTATCGAGTAACTGCAAACGGTCAGATGTGGGGCTAACGGCAACTTGCACACCGGAGCCATCAGCAACTGGTTCTTGGTATCCGGCATCTTTTACATCAAAGCCTTTTGGAGGAAGTTCCATACCTGTTGGCGCATCAAATTTTACCATTTCTCCTTTTTCGTTTTTCAAACTATCAGTTAAAGGATTAAAAGTTAAATCTCCCGCAATTGCAAGAGCGGTAACAAGCTCAGGAGAGCCAACAAATGCGAATGTATTTGGATTTCCATCGGCACGCTTCGCAAAATTACGATTAAACGAATGCACGATAGTATTTTTCTCAGCTTTCTCAGACCCTGCTCTCGCCCACTGTCCAATGCAAGGACCACAAGCATTCGCGAAAACTTTTGCACCGATTTTATTAAATACATCAATGAATCCGTCACGCTCTATCGTATAACGCACTTGCTCGGAGCCTGGAGTGATTGTAAATTCTGCTTTTGGAACTAGGCCTTTTTCGGAGGCTTGTTTTGCTAAAGACACAGAGCGCGAAATATCTTCATAAGAAGAATTAGTGCAAGAACCAATGAGTCCAACTTCAATCTTAGTAGGCCATCCATTTGCAAGAGCAGCTTCTTTCATTTTCGAAATAGGAGTTGCTAAGTCTGGAGTAAACGGTCCGTTTAAGTGTGGCTCTAATTCAGAGAGGTTAATTTCGATTAGTTGGTCAAAGTATTTTGCAGGATCAGCGTAAACTTCTTTATCCGCATTGAGATGTTCCTTGACTGTATCCGCAAGTGCAGCCACATCGGCACGACCAGTAGATTTTAAATAGCGGGACATGGAGTCATCGTATCCGAAGGTTGATGTAGTTGCCCCAATTTCGGCACCCATGTTGGCAATCGTTCCTTTACCAGTGCAAGACATTGCAATCGCGCCTTCCCCAAAGTATTCAACAATCGCACCGGTTCCACCTTTAACTGTCAGAATTCCGGCAACTTTTAAGATCACGTCTTTAGGTGATGTCCAGCCATTTAACTTGCCAGTGAGTTTAACACCGATTAGCTTCGGAAATTTTAATTCCCATGCAAGACCACTCATCACGTCGCAGGCATCTGCTCCACCAACTCCGATAGCAATCATTCCAAGACCACCAGCGTTTACTGTGTGTGAGTCTGTTCCAATCATCATCCCGCCCGGGAATGCATAATTTTCTAAAACAACTTGGTGGATAATACCAGCACCCGGTTTCCAAAATCCAATTCCATATTTATTGGAAACTGATTTTAAGAAGTCGTATACCTCACGATTTTTTTCATTTGCAATAGACAAGTCAGCATCGGAGCCTGCCTTTGCTTCGATCAAATGATCGCAATGAACTGTAGAAGGAACTGCGACCTTCTTACGGCCTGCTTGCATGAATTGTAATAAAGCCATTTGTGCAGTCGCATCTTGCATCGCCACGCGATCAGGAGCAAAGTCTACATACGATTTGCCGCGCTCAAATGCTGTCTTTGCATCGCCGTCCCAGAGATGGGAGTAAAGAATTTTTTCGGAGAGTGTGAGAGGTCTACCTACTACCTTACGAGCCGCTTCTATGCGCGAGCCCATTTTGGAATATAAACTTTTAATCATTTCTATATCAAATGCCATGTTACCGTTCCTAGTTTATGATGGTTATATTCGAATCTTTTCGCATGTATGAGTTTCTACAATAATTATTTCGGAAATAATCAGAAATCTCTTGACTTTGACTCTTTCCCACCTTTTTTATTTCATATGGGACTTGCTGCCGAAAAAAAGATTCTGACCACAGAACAATACTTAGAGCTCGAAAGAAAAGCTGAATTTAAAAGTGAGCTGATCAATGGAGAAATGTATGCAATGGCAGGAGTCACTCGCAAACACAATCGAATTGCACTCAATATCGCCAGTTTTTTAAATAACTTCTTACAAGACAAACCATGTCGCATTTACTTTGCCGATTTAAGAGTGCAAGTTAGTAAAACAGGAATGTTCACCTACCCTGATTTGGTAATTACTTGCGGAAATGAAATTATGGCCGACAAGCGACAAGACACGCTTCTCAATCCAAAGTGTATTCTAGAGATTTTATCTGACTCCACAGAAAAATACGATCGTGGTGAAAAATTTTCACACTATCAAAACTTAGAGAGTTTAGCGGAATATATTCTTATTTCCCAAAACCAAACAAAAGCAGAATCTTTCTTACGACAAGATGATAATAAATGGCTCTATCAAAAAGTAGAGGGACTAGACAATGAACTCTCAATTCAATCTATAAACTCAAAAATAAAGATGGAAGATATTTATAAAAATACGCAAGACTTAGATGAAAATGTAAATCAGTCATAATTGAATTTTCACCTTTCCGCTCTGAGCGGATATACTTTATTAAGCGGTATTTAACTTTACCAAATATAAACATTTTTTTAATAAATAGGAGAAATAATATTTCATGAAAAATGAAAATACATTAAATATCGTAGATTGGATAAAAGACAATGTTATACATTTGCGTTCATTAGACCAAGATGATTCATTTAATGATTTGGAGCCGTTGAGGGATATAATTGGAAATGCAAAAGTTGTAGCTCTGGGAGAGAATTCTCATTTTATCAAAGAATTTTGTCAGATTCGTTTCCGAATATTAAGATTTCTTGTAGAAGAATGCGGTTTCAATGTTCACGCATTAGAATTCGGATTCACTGAGGGATTTGAAGTTAATAGCTGGATTCATAATTATGATAGAAAAGAAGAAGAGTTAAAAACTTTACTTGGGCATTTTCCATATCCTCTACAAATTCATGAAACTCTTGGATGGATGAGAAACTATATTAAATCAAAAAGCAAACAATTAAATTTTGTGGGAATAGATGTGCCTCGAAATGGTGGTTCTTTTTTCCCTTCGTTAGATGTAATAAATGATTTTTTTAAAGTCGCAGATCCAGAAGGTTTAATTTTTATTTCCGACATTTGGGAAATCACAAAAAAAATAGACGGATTTTCAACTGCCCAATCGGCATTTCTTTTAAATACATTATCAGGACAAGAAAAGGACAAAATTACTTCTCAAATTAACCGTCTCTTATATAGGCTTGAAGCACTCGCTCCTCAACATATATCTCGTTTCGGAGAAAAGAAATATAAAACAATTCATCAACATTTAAAAAGTATTTGTTACTCAGACTATAACTCTCATGCTATGAATGGATTTATTTCAGGCAAAGGACTACCCGGAGATATGGGAGCTAGAGATAAGTTTATGGCGGACTCTGTTCTTTGGCATTTAAATGATTCGAATTCCAAAATTGTCCTAGTAGCTCATAATGCTCATATTCAAAAACTACCTATTCGGTATGGGGATTTTTTAAGTTGCTTGCCCATGGGTCAACGTCTATCAAGTGAATTGGGAACTGATTATATCTCTCTTGGATTAACTTCTAAGACTGGTTATACTGCTGCTCTCTTTCCTGATGAAAAATATAAGTTTGGTTTTCGCATAGAAAATACTAAACTAGAAATGCCTGCTTCCGGAAGTATCGAAAAACTATTAGAAGAAGCTAATGTTGAAAACGGAATTATTAGTTTTAAACACATACCCAGAGGTTCAAATGATCCGACACTTATTAGATTTGATTCTGAATATATAGAAACTTCCGTAATAGATGCATTTGATGGATTGATTCAAATCCCCACATCCAGTATTGCAGATGGTTTAGTTTTTTGATAATTAAATATATAAAAAAGCAAAACACCGCCTAACAAAGAGTAGCCACTAACAAAGTGAACTATGTTACACTTAAAAGCTCGGTTGGTGAGTAGCGGCATCCTAGCTTGCGTATCGAACCATGCTCTGAGCCAGCTTTGTTGTGGTTGTTGGACTTTTTGTTTATTTGTCAGACTAATACAAGTTACGCGCCTTAGTTTCAGGCACAAAACTTGTCCTGCACGTGCAAGACTGCTCCTTGCGCGAGTCAACCAGATATCAGGATTATCTATGTCGCTCATAAATAATTTTCCCTTGGTTGTAAATAACTCGAAAGACTGAGTATTGTTTGTTTTTTGCTAAATCAAAATTTTCAGGAGAGGTTAATATTAAGTCAACCGCTTCCTTAGTATCATGCAAATCAATGTATAATTTTTTCTCTAACGTATTTAGATCGGTATTGGATTCTTTGATCACGCAAATATCATAATCACTATTATTGTGATATTTACCTGTTGATCTCGATCCAAATAAAATTATTTTAAATGGATCAGAATTTTTGATTAGGATTTTTTTTATTTCTTCCAATTTAAAATCCTGAACTGTATCTAAATATTCCATAAAATCACTCTCTTATACAGAATTTATACTTCAAGAATAAAAATGGAAGAGATTTATAAAAATCCGCAAGACTTAGAAGAAAAATCTTAATCAATGAGAATCAAAACAATTCCACCAACTTCCTAAACCCATTTTCTGAAGCCAATTCTTTACAATCTCTTCCGAGAAAATCCTTTGTATTTTTATCGGCACCATTTTTTATTAATACTTGAATTGTGCGAATACGGTCTTCTTCTGTGACTTCAGGATACACAGAAGACTTTTCGCAAACGCGCGTTAAGACAGGATTTCCTACATGGTCAACTTTTCTCCAATCTGCTTTTAAAGAGAGAAGAGTTTCGACTAATTCGTATTCGCCTCGCTCTACTGCATTCATAAGGGGAGTCGCCTGAAAATTATCAATCTCATTTATATCAATATGTTTTTGTTCTACTAACATTCGAATCACTTTGCTTTTATCGGGAGTATTGCCATTACCCGTAACAATCGAATGAAGAACTGTGCCACCCATATAAGCATCTCTCACCGAAAAATTTGTTTTGATATGAATTAGAATTTCAAAGATTTTTGGATTACAAAGATAAGCCGCTGAAAACAAATACGGGTAATCTGGATCACCATTTACATCTTTCAAAAATTCAGATATTATTTTAGCAATTTCAGGGGAATTACGACGAATGGACTCGGAGAATAATCGATCAAGGTTTCTCTGAGAAAGTTTTTTTAGATTTTCCTTGTTCTGAAATTCTGCAATATCGTTCTCAGCCAATGCATCGTAGAGATTAGTGTAATTTTCATCTGCTTTAAAAACTAGATAAGACGGAATTGCAGAAATTAGAATAGAAGCCAAAAGATACAAAGCTGTGGCATACCATTTCTTTTTGAACTTCACTACATAATGATTATTAGCCGCAAGCTCTGCCCACATAATTAGCGTTATAGAAAAACAAACCAACATGGCAGAACCATCCAATACCGCTGGTGCCTCGGTCCCTTCTATAGATAAATGCCAATCAAAGAAATAATTGAGTAACCCGGAAGCTCCCGTCACAAAAACCGCGAAGGATAGAACACGAATAAAAAATTGAAATAATACGAACATAGCCATTTTATCCTTTAGAATAAAAAATTTAAAACTTATAATGCTCCATGAGTCCTTTTAAATACTTAGCTGGTTTATGAATTTCGGAAGAAATGTTTAGGAGTTCATTTGATTTTGTAGAAACAGCTTTACTTTCTTTGACTAATTTTTGGATAGATTCGGAGACTTGCGAGATTTCAATTTTTTGGTAGACGACAGAATCTTTTATGCTCTCCGCTTTTTTGGTTGCCTCTTCAACATTTGCCTGTATTTCCATAATTTTTTCGAGTTGGGAAAGCATTGTTTCCATAATTTCATTTGTTGTCTTGGATAATTCTAAAATTAACTCTTTGACTTCATTGAAAAAATCAATGACTTCTGTAATACGAGTGCTTCCATCTTTAATCGTCTTTCTGAAAGTCTTAATTAGAAGAGTGCTATCTTTTACATTGACGGAAGTCTCTTCGGCAAGATTGGAAACTTCTTTTGCAACAATCGCAAATCCTTTTCCATGCACACCTGCTCTTGCTGCTTCAATGGAAGCATTGATCGAAAGCAAATTGGTCTTATCCGCAATTCCATCAATTACTGAAATAATTGCTTCGATTTTTTCGGAAATGAATTTCATATCTTTAATTGAAGAAAGGACATTGGTTACTTTTTCAGAGCTTACTTCGTATTTGTCGATAGTTCTTTGATTGAGACTACTGAGTGATTCTAAGAGTTGAGCGGTCATTGTCATAGAATGATTTACTTCTGTAATATTGTTTTTTATGACTTCGAGATTATCGGACTGCAAAGTAATCGTATCACTGATTTCAGTCATACTAGTAGAAATTTCTGTAATTGAATTAGACTGAATCTCCGTTGTTAATGCTTGATCTGAACTTAGCTTTGTGTAAACACCGGAAAGGCTCTGAAGTTTATCGGAGTAAATCATATGATTAGTGGACATTTTTTTTACGATATATAAAATTCCACCAAGGCTAAGGATAAGAGTCTTTAGCCCCAAAACAACATTGTTGTATTTGACATTCGTTTTGTCAGTGTTAAAGTCATATTTATCTAGGCTAAATTCTCCGCTGGAAAATTTTCCTAGGATAGAAGTAATCTCTGAGATATGAGATTCTGAAAACCTTTCGCTAATCGCAAATATCGAAATAAGAACACCGATGGAGGTAATCGTATAAATGAGTATTCCTAGGTGAGGTAAAAAAAATCCAATCGTATTTAGAAGTATAGAAATAAACAATACTCCAAGTAAAGAAAGACTTAACCTACTTAATTGAAAGCTTGGTTTAGCAAATAGCCTATCAAAGAAATTTTTCTTTCCCGAATTTCTTATTGTGGCATACAATGATTCTGCGCGTGTAATGTCTCTCCTGGATGGCTTTTTTCTTACTGATACATACCCTGTTATCTGGTTTGATTCTTTGATTGGGGTAACAGTAGCATCTACCCAATAATAATCTCCGTTCTTACTTCGATTCTTGACAATTCCTGTCCAAACATGACCGCTTTTTATTGTAGACCACATCTCTTTAAAAACCTGAGAAGGCATATCTGGATGGCGAATGATATTATGCGGTTTTTTTAATAATTCCTCATCTTCGTATCCACTGATACTTAAAAAATCAGGACTAGCATAGGTTATCACTCCCTTTGTGTCCGTGCGAGAAATCAAAACTGAGTCTTCTGGAATATTAATCTCTACTGCCATTTAACTTCGATTATCCTCTAGTTTAAAAATTGCCTATTGACTTCTGGCATTGAGCAAGCAGTCAATTTTCTTTTAAATAACTATCTCATTCTTTTGAATCTTCTTTTGTGTTTGAAAATCTATCTGAACTTATTCCATAAAGATTAGCTATTCAATCGGTCGAAAAATCTTCTATCTGTCAAACTAAAATATTTCCATTATTAAAATTTTTTTTCTTAACGCTTCAAAATACGATTCGATTATTTCCTTTTTACTCAACTCATTCAATATCCACAAGCAGTTTCATTTTTTTCGAGTAAGAGAATATTTTTTTTTAATAAAAATGACCAAAAGTTTAGGGAAAGTCCTAAACTTTTAAAATCATGCAGCAATTTATCGTGCAAATACACAGGGCATTTACTTAGAAATTGAAAATAAATCTTCTTGACTGGTTCTAGGATTTCAAAAAAAGTATTTGTTCAATAAAGGAGCTAACATGAGAAAATTCTCTATTCCATCTTTTTTAATCAGTGTGTTTCTATTTTTCGTTTCAGGATCTATCTTTGCAGACAGTCCTTGTAAAGACCTAAGTGAAGCCAAGTGCAATGCAAATAACGATTGCACATGGGTAAAAGGCTACCAGAAAGAATCTGGCACAAAAGTAGACGATTATTGTCGTGCAAAACCAGGTAAGGGTGACGATGATGATAGCGATTCTAAGTCTGATAAAAAAGATAAGAAGAAAAAAGATAAAGATGATGATGACGATTCTAAGTCTGACAAGAAAGATAAGAAGAAAAAAGACAAAGATGATGATGACGATTCTAAGTCTGATAAAAAAGATAAGAAGAAGAAAGATAAAGATGATGATGACGATTCTAAGTCTGACAAGAAAGATAAGAAGAAAAAAGACAAAGACGATGACGATTCTAAATCTGACAAAAAAGATAAGAAGAAAAAAGACAAAGATGACGATGGCGGAAAGAACAAAAAGAAAGATAAAAAGAAAAAAGGAAATAAAGAAGACTGATTCCTTTAATTATCTTTTTACATAGTAATTTTTCCTAATCTCAGCATTTAAAATTGAGCGAAGCAAGAAATCTTAGATTTTACACTTCGCTCAACCCTACAAAGTATCCCCTACTCCTTTCTTTTATCCTTGCTGTATCCAATTCCTCTATCAACATGCCATTATTAAACAAATAAAATGGAGATTTTGGATGAATCAATTTAAAAAAGCATTCTTTCTCTTTGCAATAGTGTTGCTAGTTGCAACAAGTTGTAAAAAAGAAAAGCCAGCAGAAAACACGAACACTGTTCCTCCGGTTGTGAATAATAATACAGTTGTAGATAACACTGTCCCTACTATTGCACTTACAGGAACACCTGCTCAAAATCTAGTAACAGTTTTTGAAGCTGGAATTGCTAGTCTTGAGGCTAATATGGATAATCCCGCTAATGCAGCAAAAGGTCTAGAAACGATAATGACCAATTATAAAATTAGCGAGCTAAGAGAAAAATCTAGAGCAGAAAAAGAAGCAGGTCGTGGAGCTTCTGATGCAGAGAAAAAAAGAATGAAAGATGGAATGGAGAAATACAAAGAGCTAGCGCTCAAGATTAGCTCCAAAGATTCAGCAGCATTTAACCCTGCGCATACTAAATGGTCTGCGGCTTGGGGAATAAAATAAAAGGAAGAAATACTATATGAGCAATGATGAATATGATGTAACAAGCATACAAGAAGCATTAACTATTTGTGGATTCAATCCAGGAAAAATAGATGGTAAATTAGGACCAAACACAGTAGCTGCAATCAAAGCATTTCAAAAAGAAGCAGGTCTTTCTGTTGATGGAATCGTAGGCGAAGATACTGCTGCCGGTCTAGCTGAAAGTTTAGGTGAAGCAGTTGGTAAAGCAGGTGAATTACAAGGTTACTTTTCCGGTGAGGCTGAGGGTGAAGGCTCTAGTGCTGAAGATGATATGTAATCATTAAAACTATTTACCCTTTTGGAATTTTGTAAAATTAAAATCCAAAAGGGTAAACTTGCCTTCGAAAATTACTTTACAAAGGAGTGGATAATAAGACTTAACCTCTAATCAAATTATTCCCATTACAAGATTACTTTTTTTTACAAAAAGACAAATCTACTACCTGTTTGCCGCCACCTACAAGCCCATCCTCCACTTTGCACTGATCTCTCGAAACCATTTCATAAGACTGACAACATTTAATCATCCTAGCTCCATAGCCAAAAGTCTCACAACATACTTTCTCTGTATTATTCGTCTTCGCATCTTCTTTCTTCTCCGCACACACACTCGTCGCCAAACAAAAAAGAATTATTATAAATAGGTTCATTTGTTTCATGCTTTTATGTTCCTCTGCCTAGGTTTTGTGTAAATGCTATTTTTAATGGGAAGTTGTATTTAAAATCTACCAGACTATACACCAACTAGCAGTCCATGTTGCAGTTCTTCTTGCAGTTCAAATATACCTATAAATTTTTCTACCTATAGATGAACTGCAACTTGAACCGCAACATGGACTGCAAGGTCGTATAGAGCAAGTGTATCGAAAGGAAAATCAGATACTATTCATACTAGCAGAGCAAATTATTTCCGTTCTTTGTCAGATAGACCCCCGACAGAAAATATCGGGGGTGACAGGAGTAAGCCTCTCTAAATCAAACTCACAATTACGCACTAGCGACAAAAACCTGCTGAACTGCGTAATTATTGTAAAAATTTATTTTACGCAAAAATAAATTAATTGAGCGTAATCTAAAAAGAAACGAAGTTTTGATAAATCCTCATTCCCAAAAAGGAATAAAGTGAGGTAAGGAAATAGTCATGGCAAAACTTAAAAATGAAATTCATGGAAGTGTAAGAGGTAAATTGGGAGACTTGGTTTTTTATGAGTCAAATGGAGAGACTTGTATCAGAAGTCTACCAGTTAGTTTTAAAGATAGAAAAAGCGAAAAGCAAATTTTGCAGAGAAAGAAATTACAAACCGTAGGAAAACTATACTCAATCTTTCGACCTGCTTTGCGATTTGAAATTACGAAGAAATATACAAGTCAATCGAGTCTATTTTCAAAAGAGAATTGGAAAAATATTTTAGTTACAAACGATAGCGTCAGCGTTGACTACAAGCAGTTAATCCTAAGTAACCAGTTAGAGATAAATCTTCTCAACTTAAACGTTAGTAGAAATGCAAACCAAGTTTTATTCGAATGGCAAGCGGATTATCTACTCGATGACTCTTTTCATGTCCTCTGTGCAGTCTATTGTAGCGGCATATCACAAGTATACGTAAGTGATGTTCCCCGAAATTCTTTGTCCGCAAGTGTATATATTCCAATGGATGCTGGCGAAATCTTTACTTATGCATTTACTCATAGAAACAGATAACAAAGGCTCTATCAAAACACAAAGGACCTAAAAGAAACCTTATAGTCTTTTTTCGATAATCTGAAATGGAATTGTAATTCCTTCTCTGAATTCTTCGGCGACCTCTTCCATTTCATCATTGTCAGGTTCATAATACCAATGAATGGAAATGTCTTTTCCCTTTTTGTAAGTTTTCTCTAATAACTCCAAGAAATGACTAATCCGACCAGAGGCTGCTGTATTAAAATACTGCAAATGGATTGAGACAATGCATTTATAATGCAGGTTCGAAAGGTATCGTTGCAACCAATCGAATATGGGATTAAAAAACTTATCCACATCTTCTGGATATATGTCACCACTCATGGACAGAGTGTTTAGCTTTGCATCAAAATCAATTCGAGGCGTTGTTTTAGTTTTTTCTATCTTTAAATTTTCCATTTTAAAAAACGATTGGTTATTGGTAAAAAAGAAGCAAGAAAAAAATCCTAGACTATTCTTTTTAGAAGGAAATACCTTGTGTAATTTTCTGGGAAATTTTCTATCTTTCCAAAAACTTCGAAGCCTAATTTCTCGTAAAATTCAGGAGCCTGAAAGCTAAACGTATCCAAATAAATCAAAGTGCAGCTAGATTCACGAGCAAGCTCTTCCGCCTTTCTGATAAGTGCAGTTCCCAATCCTGTTTTACGCAAAGGCTCACTTACCCATACAAGATCAATATGCAATCCCCTATAATACATCTCCCCTAATACACCGCCGATAATCTCTTCCCCTTCCCTAGCAATAATACCAAAGGGAAATTTTTCTTCCATCACCGGATTAGAAAGTTGCGAAAGCCCGTGCGTGCGAAGTTGACTCCATAAAAAGACTGTATCATTAAATTCAGGGGTCTTCGTAATTGTAATTTCCATTTTACATTTTCTCCCTTTCAGTAGAGTAAAGAAAATGCTATTATAGGAACAACAAAAAAAGAAATTCTTTCAAATGGATATTTAGATTAAAAAAACCTTGTTTCTCTTACCTAAATATTTTTTCCTTCTTGTATGAGAAATTCCTTAAGGCAAAAGATGGAAAAAGAGCGAAGACAGCAAGAAAAAATTCGAGAAATCATTTCCAATCTAGCCAATCAAGTAGCAGTCTCCGATTCTGTATTTGATGCAACCATCTATCCACAGGAAATGCAGGAGTTATCAAAAACACATTGGACACCTATTCGCGTAGCAACGGAAGCAGTGCGAATGCTAGCTACCACGGAAAGAACTAGAGTCCTAGACGTAGGCTCTGGTTGTGGTAAATTTTGCTTAGTCGCTTCTCTATTGAGTAAAGGTGTTTTTGTAGGTGTAGAGATTCGCCAAAACCTTTATGAAATCGCTAATCGGAAAAAGGAAAAATTACAAGCAGATAATGTAGAATTTCTGCTCGGAGATATGTCAGAACTCAATTGGTCTAAGTTTGATGCATTTTATCTTTACAATCCATTTTACGAAAATGTCGCAACCTACAATCTAATCGACAATGCAATTCCACTCACAAAGGAGCATTTCTCTCGCTATACCGCCACCGTCACCGCTCAATTACGAAAGTGTAAAGTAAATACTCGTGTCGTAACCTACCACGGATTTGGTGGGGATATGCCCAATGATTATTTCTGTGAAGAAACCAAAAAAATCGGCTCCGGTGAATTGAATCTTTGGATTAAGCAATAATTAAGCAAGTTTTTCTAGTGCTTTTGCGTAGTTTGGTTCTTGGGCGATTTCGGGAACTTGTTCGGTATATACCACTTTGCCGCTTTCATCTACAATTACAACCGCGCGTGAGAATACTCCAGCTAAAGGTCCGTCCGAAATACGAACGCCGTATTTTTCTCCGAACTCATGATTACGAAGCTCGGAAACAGGGATAACATCTTTTAGCCCCTCAGCTCCACAAAAACGATTCAAAGCAAACGGCATATCAGTAGAAACACAAAGCACTACTGTATTTGCGAATTTACTTGCCTCTGCGTTAAACTTGCGAACAGATGTTGCACAAACGGGAGTATCAATGCTTGGGAAAATATTTAATACGACTTTTTTTCCTGCAAAGTCTTTGTTGGTTACATCGCTCAAATCTGTTTTGGTTAAAGTAAATGTTGGTGCAGTATCCCCTACTTTTGGAAGATTGCCCACTGTATGAATTGAATTGCCTTTTAATGTTATATCAGCCATTTTTGTTCCTTTCTGAAAGAATATATCTATTAGATTCTTTTTATCCTCACAAGAATTCGTTATTCTACGATTGTATATCTTTTTTTTACAAATTTTGCAGGAAAGGCATCATAGTGCCACCATTCATTTGGTCTTTGCTCAAACCCAGCTTGCAATAGTATATTTCTTAAAAATTTACGATTTGCGAATTGCGAAGGAATGAGTTTTCCTTTTTTTAGAAATGCGTCTTCTAGAGTTGGCTCCGACAAGGATGTAAAATCATCAAACAGAGTTCCCATATCTAACTCTTTTCCATTTTCATCAAGCAAGGATAAATCGAGTGCAAAACCAAAGTTATGAATTGATCCTTTCTCTGGATTTGCCACATAAGGCTCTTTTGAAGTTCCTTTTACTTTTTCCCAAAGCTTGTATTGGATAGACCTCGGACGAAGGCAATCATACAAAATAAATCTCCGCCTTGACTTTGACTCCTTTAGCAACTGAATCGCTTTTTGGAATTTTACAAATGCATCTTTGTGCAGGTAACAAGAATTAAACTCTCCGTAGAGATTCTCTTTCATAAAATTATCCACACTTGCGTATTTCAAAAGAATTTTGACTTCCGAAGATTCTTCCAGTTTTACAAACTCCGTTCTAGAGCCCAAAGCCTCCCCTACTCCAGCTTGGGAAAAAAGATTACCACCGATGGACATCGATAAGAAAACGGTAAAAAATGATATGACCTCAATCCAAATTGAAAATAATCTTTTATAATAGTATCTTTCCCTTCGACCCAGCTCAGGGCAAGTATCGGTGACCTCGGTGTCCATCGGTGGTAATCTTTGAAATTACGACATTCCATTTGCGAATGCTTTGTAGTCAGGAATTCCAGAATTGCGAACGAGTGCCAGTGCATCGGCGTAGGAATATAAAAGACTTAGGGCATAGGGAATACGCTTTCGCAGATAGGTATCTTCGTCTAAAGGATTTTCAGGATTTGGGTTTAACACTTGTTTTGCGTTACGAACGATGATATGCTCTGGCATATAACAGATTTGGGTATTTTTGTAGCTACTCGCTCTTAGCTCCGAAACAGGGTAGGCACCACCGCGAGCAGCAGAGACAGTAACAATTAAACCGGGTTTATGTGCAAGTTCTTGTTTAGAGCAAAGTAAAAAGAAGTTTTTTAAAGCAGGTGCCGCCATTCCTCCGTATTCGGGGGAAACGATAATAATTCCATCAGAAGATTTGAGTTCTTCTGAATACGGACTCCACAGTTTCTTCCAGTCTTCGTCACCAGACCAAACGGATTCTTCCCAGAGAGGTATACCCGCTGTTCCTAGATTTAAAATATAGGTTTCTTTCTTTTCTGACTGAATTAAGTTTGATAAGTAAGAGCTGACTTTTAAAGATTCTGAATCTTTTCTATGACTTCCACAAATAATCGCAATTTTCAAGTGAAGCCTCCTTTTACAGAAAGTATTTTAATGTATGCTTACTTGAAAAGTTATTTATCCCCCTACTCCACCAAAAAATTTCCGTGACTCAGAGACTCTGTGGCAAATAATAATCAGTAGCTATGCTTATCTTTTCCTTTTTTGGACGACTGACTTTATTTTTGTCTTAGATTTAGATTTCCTTTTGCGGATCATTCCATCTTGGGCTTCTAGTTTACTCAAAGAAGAAACCGAAAGTATTTTAGGAGTAGAAACATCCTGTTGAAAGAAAGTATCTTGTAAATTTTCGTCAAACTCTAATTCTATTGGAAATAGCTCCACAAAACTAAGATGATTGGCGATATGGATGGAATGAAATTTTTCCCAAGTTGGTTTATCCATCGTATCATAAAGTGGATGAATGGCAAAATCCTTATTGAACTTTCGAAAAGAATAGATTGCTGCTTTTAATTGGGATAAAGCAAGTCTATCATCTCCTTCAATCCTCGCTGTTTCTAACTGTCCATTGTAGCCATCGGGCAACATATATCCTCTTTCTAAAAGCTTGGATAGTAGATATTTACCAACCGTCTTACGTAAGAATGGACTGTAGGTATAAGGAAATCCAGTCATGGAAAATTCTATATGGTCAGTGCAATGCTTTAGAATCTGGTAGTAAGACCATACACCGGTTGTTTCTACAAATTGCGTTCTTTCTAAAACTTCAATTTGCTCTAAAACCTGAACAAAATCAGTGAAAACATACTTTCTTGCATTGATGGTTATCATTTTGAGCCTACCCGTAAAGAAATCGAATAGGTTTCAGATTATTTTTTATTTGGCAAGCAAAATATTGTTCAGATTAAGAATAAAATGGCAATAAGATAAGAATGAGGGAAAAAGGATTTCACCACGAAGTGCACGAAAAACGCGAAGAAAAGACTAGTTTTGATAAACTCCTCCAAAGTTCTAAAAAAGCTCAATTTGTTTTGGAATTTCTATTTGATTAAATTCAATCCATAGAGGATAATAATAATTACCCTCTATTTGATTTTAAAATCTGCTTACCTATATATAGCGCCTATCGCATTCAAAGATATTAATCCTGTTAATCTTGTAAATCCTGTCAAAAAAATCTTCTTTAACAAGAATCAATTTAGCTGATTAATATACTCAAGTCAGAGTGTTTTTCAGTGCGTGTGGACAGGCTCACCAACCAAGGTTCTCAAATCCATGACCTTATTGTTTAAGTCACCCTTCGAGTGCCTCAGGGTGACAATTTACCAACAAGTCAAACAATTATTCAGTAACTAAGTCCTAAAGCAAATTTATTTGTGTAGTTTATTTTAGACAGGATTTACAAGATTTACAGGATGATATGTTTTATCATGTTAATCCTGTCAGAAATTTCTTTCAGTATTTATATTCTTACAAATAATTATGCTTCACCACTTACCTATCGTATCTTTCATCGGTGTGCATTGGTGGTAATCTTGAATAATTTCTATATCTCAATTCCGTATTTTTTCGCTATCGGCTTAATTTCCCGTAAGAATGCTTCTCTTTGTTTTGCACTGATTCCTTTTAGATTAATTGAAAGTTTTTCTTTTTTAACAGAGGGTGAAATCATTTCATCCCCCCTACCCTCTTTAAATTTCAATAATCTTTCTAGATTCTTAACAGAAGGTTCATTTCCCTGTCCTAGAAATTCAGTTACATGCTTAACGTCTAATCTTGCAATGGAACTGAGTTGCTTAACATAGCGCTCTGTATATCCTAGAATATCACCCACTTCTAAAGCTGTTTTCTTTCTTTCTTTGCGAAGATACTGAATTGCTTTGCCTACTTCCCAGGGATTTAGACTTTTCCTTTTTTCATTTTCTGCCAGTGCCATTTCATAGCATAGTTCAGGATTTGCTTCTGTAATGATGGCAGGAATTTCCTTCCATCCCAATCTTTCCGCCGCATGAAACCTTCTCTCACCGGCTACGATCATATACTTGGAATTATTTCTTCTTACAACGATAGGCTCAATTAAGCCCATGCGTTTCATGGAGTCCACTAAATCATCTACATTGTTCTTTCCAAATTGTCTGGGTTGATTCGGACTCGGTTCAATGTCTTTCAAACTAATTGTCTCGGTAGATTTAGTTTTTCCTTCATAGGCGGAGATTAAGTCTAGTGTAGAAAAATCATTTTTCTTTGACATTTATTTTGCTCCTTACTTCTTTTGCTAATTCTAGAAAAGAATTATACGTATCTTTATCGCAAGCACCGAGCATCTTACGTTTTGCCTGTGCCTGCGGAATACTTTCCTTTCTGTATATATTTGTTTTAAATACAGGAAAGTATTTTTTAACTGTTTCAGACAATCCTGACAAAGCTCGGTTCCCTTCAAATTGATTGAATACTGCACCGAGTAATTTTAATTTTGGATTTACTTTTTGCTGAATCTTCTGAATGGTTTCATGTAAATCTTTTAAGCCCTGGACGCTAAACGCCCTAGTCTGAACTGGCACTAAGATAAAATCAGCAGCAATCAAAGCATTCTCTAAGCCAAGTCCAAGAGACGGCGGACAATCAATAATAATAAAATCATACGAAGAAAGGATTGGTAACAAAGCATCTTTTAACAATTCGAAATCGCTTCGTTCAAACGCAGTGGTAAAATTGGCTAATGATAAAGAAGAAGGCAATAAGTGTAAACTTGGATTCACTTGAATAATGACAGTCTCTACTGAAGATTTTGGATTCTTTCGATAACCTAAACAATCAAAGACTGTTCTTTCTGGCTCGTTTATAAAAAGCCGAGTTGCATTCGCCTGCGGGTCCCAATCCACCAACAATACTTTCGCATCCAAAGACAAAGCCTCGGATAAAAACAAAGAAATGGTAGTTTTTCCTTCTCCGCCTTTCTGATTGGAAATGGCAATAATATTCGCAAGGTGAGAATTTTCTTCGGACTTTTGAAAGTATTTTTCAAGAACATCTTCGCTATAATTGCCTGTTTTTAAAACTGGAATTTTTAATTCCTTTACCTTTTTCAAAAAATCATCCAAAGAAAAACCAAACATTTTGGCTGCTTCTTTTGAACTAAGTTCAATAGCTTGTCTTTTTCTTTTAGTCATATTACCCAATTTAATAATCGACGAAATTACAGGAAAGCAAAAACGATTAACTTCATTTTTTACCGTGAAATCATTTCACGGTAAAAAGACAGACTCTTTCCTTTTCAGCCTAATATTGTAAAAATTAACAAAAATGAATTGCCACAGAGGCACAAAGACACAGAGGAATTTCAAGAGAGCTTTACGCATAAAACACTGTTTATTTTCATCATTAAAGTTTGTTTTGATTCAAGAGAGTTGTTGCGAAATCGAAAAGATTGTCATGGTGAGCTTGTCCATGACTTTATTAAGAAAGATCGCCCTTCGATAGGTTCAGGGTGACAATTATGCAACAACTCTAACTATAATCCATTTATTCAAATCTAATTTTTCCATCGACTCTCTTATACACGATGCACATAAATAAAAATGGTAAAGCATCATTACTCTCTGTGCCTCTATGGCAAAACGCACCGAGTAGTTCCCAAAAACTCCAAACCGAAGGAATCTTTGATTTACTTTTATCTAAGTATAGAAGTTCATGGCTGAGTGAATCTTTTAAAAGTTCTTATCCTAATCTTCTTTTTCTATTGCAATTCAATTCTAGCCGATGGTTACATAGGCTTGGTAGGAGTTCGAAATGAAGGAGAGCATATCTTTGAAACAGGGAATAAATATCCCAATCTTTCTGGTATTCGCGGAGGCTCTAGGATTACTTACCAGAGAAATTTCAACCTGGGTGGAATTGAAGGTGGTTACTTTAAAAACAAATTTTCCATACGAGGTAAATTCCTTACGAGTGGTTGGTATCAAAATTCTGGTGGAACAAGAGATGAAGACTTTTTTTTAAATAACACTTCTAGTGAGAAAGGATCAAAATTTTCCCCGGGACAGGGAGTTCTTCATGACACTGCCTATACCTACACAGGGACTTCAAATTTTGCCGACGGAAAAGGTCGCTCTACTGTCTACGAATACAATGCAGAGGGGTTTTTTAGATACCATTTTGGTGATGCTTCCCCAAATCCATGGGCAACAGGTTCTGGACTTTTTCTTTCTGCTGGATTAAGGTATTCTTATTCTAAATATATTGTCTATGATGTAATGCAATTCGTAGCCTCAAGACCAATTTTCTACGGTCCCATTGGTTCTGGATTATCCTACGCAAATTCATTTACAGAAATTCCAATCGGTGCTGGTTATATCTATTCTTTCGGACAATTTAAAATAGAGCCTTCTTTTCATTTACTTTACACATTTATGAAAACAAGAGATTTTCATGTTCAAAGGGCGTTAAACTTTTTATCCTATACATCAGGACCGGGCTTTTTAGTTAGAATAGAAACAAGCTATATGCTATCGGAGACTTCTCTTTTAAAAATCGGAATTACGGGTCATAGGCAATTCACCACTGGTGCCTTTACGACCAAGGGTGGGCTTTACGAAAGCGATATTCTTTCCAATTATCTTGGATCCTTTAGAAGTTATATCAATACTAAAGAAGTGACGTTTGATTTCGGCTTTAACAAAAGACTCTAAAAAAATTGGTTGACGTAAATAAAAAAAGAACTGCTACTGATTCTACCGTTGGGGGTGGGTATTTTTACTCTGAGAGAGTCCCTAATTGACCTGATCTGGATAATGCCAGCGTAGGAAAACGGATTTATACTATTATTATTTGATTGTAAAAATCTCACTAACGGATTTCTAAAAAAGGACCTATGAGATTTATGAATCTACCAAATCAAATTCCTCAAAACTTTAACACACTCGCAAATCAATTTCCTATCAAAGACGATGTTCAGCTAGACGGACACGAAATTCCTTCCAAAAAAATAAAACTTTCGAATGGAACAGAGGCTTGTCTTTACAATACGGAAGGACCAACGGGATATGACCCAAAACAAGGAATCCCGAAAAGAAGATTAGAATGGATTCAAGAAAGAATCAAAAGAGGGGATTCCAATCTATCGCAAATGCATTATGCCAAAAAGGGAATCATCACAGAAGAGATGAAATTCGTCGCACTGAGAGAAGGAATTGATCCAGAATTTGTAAGAAGTGAAATTGCTCGCGGTAGAGCGATTATTCCCGCAAACATCAATCATCCAGAATTAGAGCCGATGATTATCGGTCGGAATTTTTTAGTTAAAATAAATGCAAATATTGGAAACTCAGTCATCTCATCATCCATAGAAGAAGAAGTCGAAAAGCTGAAGTGGTCAGTCAAATGGGGCGCTGACACGGTAATGGATTTATCTACCGGGAAAAATATTCATGAGACTAGAGAATGGATCATTCGAAATTCACCCGTTCCAATCGGCACTGTTCCCATTTACCAAGCACTTGAAAAAGTTAACGGAAAAGCAGAAAACCTAACCATTGATTTGTTCATCGAAACTCTAATTGAACAAGCAGAGCAGGGCGTAGATTATTTCACCATCCATGCTGGAGTCTTACTTAAATATGTCCCATTAACAGCCAAGCGGATAACAGGCATTGTCTCCAGAGGTGGCTCTATTATGGCAAAATGGTGCCTTGCCCATCACAAAGAAAATTTTCTATACACCAATTTTGAGCGTATCTGCGAAGTCATGAAAAAATACGATGTATCCTTTTCCCTTGGAGATGGACTTCGTCCCGGATGCACGGCAGACGCAAATGATGAAGCTCAATTTGGCGAATTACAGACGTTAGGCGAACTAACCAAAATTGCATGGAAGCATGAGGTTCAAGTGATGATTGAAGGTCCCGGTCATGTGCCAATGCATTTAATAAAGGAAAATATGGACAAACAATTGGAGATTTGTCATGAAGCACCATTTTATACATTAGGACCCTTAGTTACTGATATTGCTCCTGGCTATGACCATATTACATCAGGAATTGGTGCCGCTATGATTGGATGGATGGGAACGGCTATGCTCTGTTATGTGACACCCAAAGAGCATTTAGGTCTTCCTAATAAGGAAGATGTTAAGACCGGAGTTATCACTTACAAAATTGCCGCTCATGCCGCTGACCTAGCGAAAGGACATCCCGGTGCCAGGCTAAGAGATGACTTATTAAGCAAGGCGAGATTTGAATTTAGATGGGAAGACCAATTTAATTTATCCTTAGATCCTGAAACGGCGAGAAAGTTTCATGACGAAACCCTTCCGCAAGAAAGAATGAAAGAAGCACATTTTTGTTCTATGTGCGGACCTCATTTCTGCTCTATGAAATTGACCCAAGATGTAAGAGAGTTTGCTGAAAAAAATGGGTATTCTGAAAACGATGCCTTAGAAAAAGGAATGCAAGACAAAGCAGAAGAATTCAAAGAGAAGGGCGCCAACCTTTACGTGCCGGTATGATTAAGAAAGTATCTCTCACAGAGAGCACAGAGTTCGCAGAGAGTATTGACTCTTTACTTCGTGTGCTCTGTGTGCTCTGTGAGAAAATCTTGCTTTTACACAATTCCAGTTTTACTTTACGAATATACCTCTCCAATTTCTAGGTATATTTATGAAAGTAACCTTAATCAATCTTGGTGGTCCTAGAAATTCAGAAGAGATAGAGCAATTCTTATTGGATTTGTTTTGTGATCCGCTTGTATTTGACTTACCCTTGCCTGAATTTCTAAGAATCAGATTAGCGCGATTCATTGCTCGAAAAAGAGCTCCGAAAGTAGCTCACACTTACGCATCTATGGGTTTTGGCGGAGGATCGCCACTTGTTGATGAAACAAACAAGCAAGCAAAAGCACTTGAAAATTACCTCCAAAAGAAAACCGGGAAAGATTGGAAAGTGCAAGTAGCAATGGCATGTGGGTATCCGAATCTACGCGACCTTCCCAAAGAAGACTTAATTGCGTCAAAGGATAATATCATTTTACCACTATTCCCTCATTTCTCTAGATCCACGACAATGAGCATTGCTAAAATACTAGAAGGACTGACCGGACAATGTCCGGCAAATATACAAGTGGGTTCCTGTGGCGATCATTGTGGCTCAAATAAAAAGGGCGGAATCTGTCCAATCAATCGAAAAGGATTCATTGGACCATTCCATCGGCACCCCGAATTTTTAACAGCAACCCAAAATTTAATCTTGGATTACTTTAAGGGAAAATTAAAGTCCGAAGACTTTCTTCATTTGGATACAAAAACAGGAATCACTGATTGGGAAAATATTACAATTCTATTCTCAGCACACGGAATCCCGATGCGCCTGATCAAGAAAGGCGATATTTATAGAAAAGAAATTGAAGAAAACGTTAAAAATTTAAATGAACTCCTTATTAAATCTGGTTTTAAAGGAAAAACTTTTCTTTCTTTTCAGAGTAGGGTAGGACCTTCTAAGTGGACAGAGCCAAACACTATTGATATGCTACAACAACTAGGAAAAGAAGGTTATAAAAGAATTGCGATTTTTCCAATTAGCTTTGTGAGTGACCACTTGGAAACGTTAGAAGAAATCGGTGTTCAATTAAAAGAAATTGCGTTAGAGAGTGGAATTAAAGAATATTATCGAATACCCGCCCATGGAACTTATCCCGAATTTATCAATGCATTAGCGAATTTAGTTTTACAATAATTTTCTTTTTGCATTTGACGAAAAAAATTTAACAAATAAGATCTTATGAATATTTTTGTTGACTTTAGCAATAAAGAAATACGAATTTTGTAAAGAGTGTTTCTAAAAATGCAGAGTCTTTTTAGTTTTAATTCTAAGAAGCTCTGCACTTAGTAAAGCTAAAATTAAATGAATCAATCCTGTTTCTTTTTTTAAACAACTATAAGTTGTGGAAAATAGGAAGTTAATTTGACATTAATGAATAAAGGGAATAACGTATGAATCTATTTGCATTTTTTGAAAAATTCAATCAAAACGTAAAGATTAGAACGAAAATGATCATTTTGATCAGCAGTGTAGTATTAATCAGCGTGCTTCCGCTCTCCCTTATAGTTTTGTATCGTAACCAAGCTGTTGTTCTAAATAAGACATTTGAGGTGTGTAGTAATCTCGCTCAAAATATTTCTAACTTAGCTACGGAAGAACTTTTAATGAATGAAACGTATGATACTACGAGAACTTCCATTAAACGTTTAAAGGACAGTAATATCACGGGTCTTTTAGAATCTTACGTCATCAATGTAGATGGAAAGTATGTAGCTGATTTAAATGAAAAACGCTTAGAGCAAAAGATTTCTGAAACAGACAAAGACTATTTCAAAAAATTGGAAAAATTGGAAATGAAAGAAGTATCTATTGCGGGAAATCCTGTAATTCTACGTTTTTCTTATCCGATTTTCATTCTGGATGAAAACAAAAAAGAGCTAAGAGGGGGAACGGCAGTCTTTGAGTTCGATAAGAAAAAAGTCTACGAACCCGTTGTGCAAATTAGGACTACGATTATTGGAGTTGCAGGAGTCCTTTTTGTAATAGGTATTTTTATTGCGGCATATGCAGCGTTTGTCTTTTCGAAACCAATTCAAAAACTTTCAGAAGGTGCGCAAAAGATCGGGGGAGGGGATTTAAACCATCGAATTAAACTATCAGGTAAAGATGAATTAGGTCAACTCGCAAAAAGTTTTAATCAGATGACTTCTCAAATCCAAGATTTTACTCAGAACTTGGAACTAAAAGTAGCCCAAAGAACAGAAGAGTTGAATAAAACTCTACAAGAAGTCCAAGCTCTTAAGATCGCGCAAGATGGAGATTATTATCTGACTTCCATTCTACTAAGCCCGCTACAACCAAACAACAATAGTAGTTCCAAAGTAAAAACGGATTTTTTCATTGAGCAAAAAAAGAAATTCTCTTTTCGTAAATGGAATTCACAAATTGGAGGCGATATTTGCATCACAGATACAATTCTATTAAATGGAAAAGAATACACAGTATTTATAAATGGAGATGCAATGGGCAAATCCATTCAAGGAGCAGGTGGTGCTCTTGTCCTAGGAGTAGTATTCAATGCAGGTCTGATTCGATCTAAAATCGAAAAATTCCAAAAGACTTACCCGGAAATTTGGTTGAAGGAAAGATTTTTAGACTTGCATAATGTTTTTCTTTCCTTTGAGGGATCCATGTATATTTCCATTTGTTTGGGGCTAATAGATAATAAAACCGGCGTTTTATACTATGTGAATGCAGAACATCCATGGACTGTATTATATCGGGATGGGAAAGCTTCCTTCTTGGAGCAAGAACTTTCCTTAAGAAAAATTGGAACTCCTGATCAGGAAGATCAGCTTAATATAAGAATGTTTAACCTCATGCCAGGGGACGTAATTATAACAGGCTCAGACGGTCGAGACGATTTGGTTCTAAGAAATCAAGATGGGATTGAGTTTATTCAAGAAGATGAACAACAATTCTTAATGAGAGTAGAGGAAGGAGAGGGAAAACTTTCTCATATTGCCCAAAGAGTAAAGGAAACAGGCGCTTTAATGGACGACTTTTCGTTGCTTCGTATTTCTTTTGATGAGTCTTTGACAGAGACAGAACTTCCCAAAGAAATACCATATCAGGTCAATGAATCCGTAATGGCAGGAATGGAATTAATAGAGGAAGGAAATGCTGAAGATGCTATAAAGAAAGTAGAAAACTTCCTCACTGAATACAGTGATTTTCCAGATATGCTAAAACTACTTGGTAAGGTTTATTTCCAAAAGGGAGAATTTCCAAAAGCAATCGAATGCTTTGAGCAATACTTAACACTCAATCCGAGTGATAACGAGTATCTGTATGCACTTTCGAATACCTATAGAGTTTACGGTAAATTGAATTTAGCCGCTGATATTGCAGAGAGATTGTATCTTAGAGACCAAAAACATTTCCTAAATCTAATGAACCTTGCTTCCATTTACTTTGGCTTAAGGGTTTACAGTCGAGCAGAGATAATGATCAAGCGTGCGCTCAATATCCAACCAGAAAACAATCAAGCAACATTACTCTATGAAATGATTAGAGATGCGATCTCTGAAAAATCTTCTCCTAACTCCATTCGCGAAAGAACTCAGTCTGTTTGGGAGAAATTAAAAGCTGAGAATGAAAATTTATTAGAACTAGCCGAAGATAAATATAAAAACAAAGAATATCAAAGTGCTTTAGTCTTGTATGAGCAGCTATTAGATGACGAGAATGCAGAAAGTTCGAGAATTCTTTTAAGAATAGCAAATTGTCATTCCTTCTTAAATCGCCTAGATCAGGCAATCATGTTCTACGAAAGGACATTGAAGACAGACCCGCTAAACTACCATGCGTATAATAATTTGGGTGGGATTTTTTTAAACAAGGTCTATACCTAAAAGCGAAGAATCAATGGTCAAAAAGTTTAGAAATTAAGACAGATTTCAAACCTGCGGAGATAAACCTCCAAAGATTAGGAAAAATGGAAAGTAAGCTTAGTTAAGAAGATTAAAAGAGAGGAATTCAGCAATATGAAAGATTGGAAGAAAATAATTTTTACAGTATTTTTCCTAACGCATTCAATTTATGCGAACAAACCGATTGAAGTTTTGCTTTCGTCGGACAATCGAATTTATGAGCAAGGGCTTTACGGCATACAGTCAGTATTCGAAGGCGAACTAAAAATTTCCTATTTGGATATTATTACAGCAGAGCAGCCGGACATTGCCGGTTATTTTAAAGCGATTGATGACTCAGAAGCTCCCCTTTTTATTACGATTGGACCTGCAGCAACCAAGATTGCAAAAGAGAATCTAAAGAAAACGCCTATTGTATTTTCAATGGTAAATTCCCCAAAATCACTTGGCATTGATGGGGGAAATCTTTGCGGAGTAAGCATGGATATTAGCATAGGTGAATTTTTTCAAGCATTGAAAGACATTAAACCTAACGCAAGAACAGTTTCTGCTTTCTATACAACGAATGATGGAGAATATTCTGCCGGGGAAGGGGAATATACGGATTTAAAATACAAACTGATTTACAATCGTAAAAAGCTAGCAGACAAAAAAGAATTTAAGTTAGCCCTGGAAGAACTAAAAGGAAAAACAGACGCATTTTTCATGGTTAATGATCCTTTGTATTCGAATGTTGAATTTGAACAGTTGTCTGAATTTGCAAAAAAAAACAATATTATACTCATGACGAGTTTTCCAGCTCTTGTCAAAGTTGGTGCAACATTTGGTATTAGCCCCGACTATAGTAAAATTGGAGTTCTCACAGGACAAATAGCAAATAGGATTAACATGAAAACTTCTACTTGCGGAGAAGAAAGAGTTCTACTTCCGGATCAATCTTCTTTTTTCTTGAATGAGAAATATGCACAAGACTCTGGAGTTGCAGTTCCTGATGCAATCGTGGAGCGTGCAAAACTAACAAAGCTATTTGATGTAGGTTTAAATCTTTTCAATGAAGGAAAGTTAAACTCGGCAAAAATCGTATTCGAAGCAATTTTAAAAAGAGATCCAGGCAATAAGTCAGCATTCTCTTTTCAACAGATTATTCTAGAAAAACTTTCCGGTGCAAAAACGAGAGAATTATTAAATAGTGCGGAGACCCACTTCAAAAACAAGAACTATGCACAAGCTAGGACAGACTATCAAAAAGTTCTAGCAATCAATCCAAGTATAGCGGCGGCGAAAGAAGGTATACAAGCAAGCCTACTTGCCCAGAGCGAACAAGAAAGAATGCAAGGAACAGATTTAGCAAAACGAGGAAAACCATTCGAAGCAATTAAAATGTTCATGGCTTCCTTAAGAACTCTTCCATCAAATGCACAAGCCAACTCTGACTTAAATACCATCCGTAGCTTTGAAAATTCAAATATGAAATCCTATGTGGAAACCGGAATTGGACATTACAACGAGCGCAATTACAATTCCTCCATTGAAATCTTTGAAAATGCATTGCTGGTTGCTCCAAGCAATAAGGAAGCCTTAGAATACTTACGATTATCCTACAAAAAGAGAGATGCAATGATTGTGCTTAAGAAAAAATTAGAGAATCAATAGCCCGCCTTATGTTGCGACCCTTAGGGAGCAACATTGAGTTTGGCGAACCCACCATTAGGTGTAGCCCCAAATCCAGCGATAGGCACGCTGGTCAGGGACTGTGTAAAAGCAAGCTTTGTCAATAAATTGCATTGAGTATAACATTGTTATAACCCAAATGAAAGAAATTAACAACATGAAAATGATGCTTTTACGCAACCCCTTATATATTTTAAATTCGTAATTTACTTTTGGCAATTTGCATGCCCATTATCGAACAGTAAGAAACTATTATCATTAGTTTTTCACCTTTCAGACAAATTAAGATTATCCGCAAATAAAATTCAAAAATAAGATTTTATAAAAAAATGAATTTCTCTATAACAAAATTGCATTATCTGTTTGACATAGTTTTAATTATTCTTTAATCATGAAAATCTAGGTAAGGGTATTTCTGATACATGATTGTATAATAACGAATAGCCTAATTCGAAAAATACATCTCGCTCCATAGTTATTTCCATGAGGTTTTTTATATGAAAACATTTCTTATCGCGATTTTTATTTTTCTATCTGTAGCCATTTTAGCGCAAGATACCCAGAATAAATCTAAGACTATTTACCTAACGCATTTTAATCCATATAAATCCCAAAAATCCGATGCAATGGCTAACAAAATCTTTTCGAATCTCGAAGAAAGCTTTAAAGCAAATGGGTTTGAAGTTAAAGAATCAAAATCGGATTTAAAAACAACATTAGCAATAGCAAAAGGAAACGGTGCAAAGTTTGTCGTTGATGGCTATTATAAATTATATGAATCGGAAGGCGTAAATATTTATTCCCAAATTTACAATCCTGATACAGGTTATATGATCGATGCCTTAAATGTCACAGATGAATTATCTGGCATTGAAGGAATAACGTTAGATCCAAACGAAACCAAGAAAACAGCAGACTCATCCATTGACGAATTAAAAAAGAAAATTGCAATTCGAGTTCGCACAAATACCAAAAGAACAGAAAGACGGGAAAATATAAACGATGCTATAACTAGCACAGCTCTAGGCAAAGATAAAGATCTTTATTTTCCTATCGCGGAGGAAAATGTCGCAAGTGCATCTGCCGATGTATTTAAAATCCTTGCCGAAAAAGAAACAGTGTCTGTAGCGTCTAACGTTATCAAAGATGCAAAGAAACAACCAGCTTCCGTCTCAGTCATAACAAAAGAGCAAATCAAAATGAGTGGAGCAAGAACTGTCAATGAAGTATTGACGACCTATGTTCCAGGTTTCTTTACAGTAGAAGATCAGGACGACACTATTGCCGGCTTTAGAGGATTCGCATCGGATAATAACGCGAAAGTGCTACTTCTAATCAATGGACACAATATGAACACGGAATGGTTTTGGGGTCCGCCCGATTCAATCATCAATGGTATGAATATGGAATACATTGAAAGAATAGAAGTGATTCGAGGTCCGGGCTCTGTTACTTTGGGACAAGGTGCATTATTAGGTGTCATCAATATCATTACAAAAAATGGAAATACTACAAACGGAACGACAATTTCTGGTTCAATGGGTCAGAATAATTATTCAACAGGAACCTTACAGGCAGGCGGAAGTGGAAAAGAAAATCCTGATTTAAAAACATTTTTTCAAATATCCACTGCTCGTTATAACGGACAGGAAATACGAAGTGAAGGTTGGGCAAAATCACAAACTCTTTCTGGTCAAGAAGGCTATTATGATTACCAAAGAGGATTAACGGAATTAGTCCCTACATCTAAAATACCAAATGATGCAGTGCGAATGTTTGATACATACACACCTGATCCTTCCGGCGGATTTAATTCTGTTGTTACGCGTAGAAATGTTGCAACTAGCGGCGCAAGATTAAAGAGAGCAGATAGTGATGTAGTGACCGGCGTTATCAATTATAAAAATTTAGAACTCACTGGCTTTTATACAAATCAAACTAGAGACTTGTATAATTTCTATCGTGATAGAAATAAATTACAAAATACTGTTAAGAGTGGAACTAGCACTTATACCTATGATATTAGTGATAAAATTTCTTTAAAATTTAAAAATTATTATACGGTAGATGATATATTTCTTCGAAGCCAAAAAGGTTTAGCCCTCGGCGGAACGCGCGAATATAGATATGGTGGCTCAGTCATCTTGAGTCTAAATGAATTAATAAAAAATAATAATGCAGCCATTGGAGTTGAATATAGAAAATACGATATGGGGCAAGTGAACTCAGAGAGTAATAATTATATTCTAAATTATTCACAAAACGTAGCGGATAACGCATTATTATTAGATACTAGTGGCAAAAGTCCAAATGAAAGAAATAGATATGTATATCCAGGAAGTATCTCGGTAAAAAGTTTTTTCATGGAAGACTTTTATAAACTTTCCGACAAGGTCGATATTTTCGGAGCCTTTCGTTACGATAAGCATCCTTATTGGGGAAGTAACTTAGCTCCTCGTATCGGAGCACTCTATGGAATGACAAAAGATTTACGATTTCGCTTTTCCTATCAAGAAGGTTTTCGTGGTGTAGTAGGGGTTTCTTATGCTGGTGGTTTTGAAGGAGATGGACATTTGCGAATTCAAAATTTTCCATATATTCAGGCTTCGAATATTCCAAACTCTTTCGACGGACAAGGTTTTCCAACTAGTTATTATAGAGACGTTCCAAAAACAAAGCCAGAAAAAATGCGAAGCTTCGAATTTGCGACTAATTACAGTTTTACCTCAAATCTCTCACTTGAGAATATAATGTTTTTTAATAAAGTAGAAAAGGTAATTGATGTAGGTGTTTTATACTGCGATAAGCCATCTACACCGACAGCAACAACGCCGGGTCCTAATGGATGTAACATGCCAAGACTTGGAAATGATGTGCCGGGAAACTGGAATGGATATTGGTTTTATAAAAATAATCCCGGTGAGATTAGACAGGGAGGTGCAGAAATATCTATTAATTACAAAACGAGAATGATATCAACAACATTCAGTCAATCCATTGTAAAACTACTCACTGCTTCTCCGGGGCAAACTGATAGTGTCTACCTAACAAGCGATCAAAACAATCGGCAGTTTAGAGGTTATCCAAGCAATGTCACAAGATGGCATACTTTGTTTTATCCCGTTGACAAGCTTACTATTTCGGTGACTTATCTTTATTATCCGTCTTGGTATTCGCCTAAAAACCAAAGAGTAGAGGGAAACCATTTAGCAAACATAGGATTCAATTACAAGTTCTTAGAAAATATGGAATTTTATTTTATGATTAAGAATTTATTTGCGGCAGGAAATTTATACCCTATGATAAGCAATGCAGGAGGTCCTGATCTTTCAAACGGAACTCCTGCAGTTGAAAAAAGAACTTTCTGGGGAGGCTTTAGTTATACTTTTTAAAATCCACCCTGTAATAATCCTCCACCACCGAAGAAATCTTTTGGCGAAATATTGCACGTGAATTTCGCTGAGTCAACACATGAAACGAATAAGATGCTTTTAACACAAGCATCAATATCCTTTGTTGCATAGTAAGCACCATCTAAATTTTTCCGGTCACTTACAGTATACCTTGTAGCAAGTAATTTAACATTGTCTGAATTGAAACCGCAGGCTGCAATTTTTACAAGGTAAGCATCATTGATCTTAGCCACTGCATCATTTCGCGAAATAACATCCGGTCCATCAATCCCATAATAAACTCCAGTGCAACTTGAAAGGAGTAAAATTAGAATAAGTATATTTATTTGTTTAAAAATCATATCCACATATTGAGAATTAAATAAAAAAAAGAAAGAATAATTTTAATAAATAAAGAGAAGGAAAAAGATTTCTAAAAAAATACACAACTCCCTTTCTTTGAATTAATATACAATTAACAACTCAACTTGCGTAAAGGTGAGTTACCATTTTCAAATTATTTGAATTGTTTAGGTTCAATTCTTTTTGAGAAATGATATAAAAAACTTTCGGATAGATTTGTAGCCATCAAACCCTGAAATAAAAAATTTGGAGGCAATTTATTTTTCTAATTCTTTCCTGCTCAAGGAACGAAACTATAGGTAGCACTCAAGAAGCCCTATTCAAGGCTTTAAGACTTATGCGGATTAATCTCTAATACATTTATCAACATCTTTTTGATCTTTAAAAATATAGGGTATTGTCTTTGCTTCGAATAAAATGTATATCATTCATCCTTGGATTTTTTATACTCATCAATCAACTCGATTCGCAAGAGATGAGGAATAAAAAAATTATTTTAAACGCATTTAATCCTTACAAAACTGCAAAAGAAATAAGTATTTCCCAGAAAATTCAAGAAAGACTATCAAAAAAATTAATTAGCCTTGGGTATGAAGTAATTCAAATAGATTCATCCGATCTAAAGCAAAACATAAATAAAGCTAAACAAGAAAATACCCTTTTACTTATCGATGGATATTATAAAAGAGAAGACAGCGGCAACTTAAACTTATACGGTCAAGTCTATCATCCGGAAAAAGAAGTATTGATAGATGCATTTAACTTATCCAATGATTTATCGGGAGTAGAAGGTCTTACTTTAGATTCGAATGAAACAAAGGTTTCCGATGATCAGAATATAAACGAATTCACGAATAAAATTTCAAATCGAATCAAATCAAACGTTAAACGCTCTGAGCGCACTGAAAACATCAACGAATTTGTAAAAGATAATTCTATCGGTAAAGATTTTATGTTTCCTTTACCAAAAGAAGATCTTGCTGCTGCATCGGAAGAAGTTTTCAAAATTCTTTCCGAGAAAGATGATATAGTTGTATCAGTTTCTAAATTTGCACAGAAAACAACCGAAGCACCGGCAGATGTAACAGTCATTAGCCGTGAACAAATACGTAGATCTGGATTTAGAAATCTTACAGAAGCCCTTAATTTTGTTCCGCAGGTTTATACACATTGGGTTGGTCAAAATTGGAGTTCTGATTTCAGGGGACTCTTTGTAAACAATCAAATAGAGCGTCGGGTTCTTTATCTGCAAGATGGAAAAAAGTTAAATGATTATTTCCATTTTGGAGAATTTTATTCAGACGTTTACACTGATATGGAACGAATTGAAAAAATCGAAGTAATCAAAGGTCCTGGTGCAGCTCTTTACGGAAATAATTCCATCACGGGCGTAGTAAATATTATTACCCGCAAGCCAACCAAAAAAAACGAAATGGAATTTATTACAGAATATGATTCTGTTTTAAAAAACCTTACAACTAGAGCATTGTATTACTCCAAGTTTAACGATAAATTTTCTGTTTCATTGGACGCATCTCGATTTGAAGGCAAAGGACTATATACCTCTGGATACAATTCTTGGGGCGGTAATAGATTCTATGATCAAAATCTTGGAGCCAATGCGGCTAACTTCAATTCCACGCCAACCAATTCAACACTTGGCACAAGTGAATATGGAAGAAATACTGCTGAAGTAGACACTGGACAGAGAATGTGGACATCGACGGGGCTAATGGCAGAAAACGGAAAATGGTTTCCAAATTATAACTTAGATATTAAATATGGAGACTGGAACCTCAAATCCTTTTATATGTCAAAACGAACTAGCTGGATTCCTCCGCAGGCTGACGGAGCTGGCTCTGGTGGGGACACTGTGTATGGTTCTCCTAGAAATGATAGGATTTGGGGGGTGGGAGCGGTTTCACTTGATTATACGCCGTCCTACTTGGAAAAGTATGAAGCGAGCGTAAAAATCTTTCGCCAACTAAATATAAATAGTGATTATAGAGATAAGGATTACCAAGGTTTTTCGCAAGCTAACAATCCGATAGGGGCTCCTGCATCCTATGGGAATAGCTCTGCGGCAAGATTATCCTCTCCTACCTATTTAAACTATATGAAAGCAATGGGAGGAGGGGTTGTGAAACGTTATGCGTCAACCGCTAAAGTAGAGGGAATTGAATTTCAAGCCACGCCTTATAAGATAGAGAATAAAGATTCAATCATTAAAGCACTGCGTTTTATGACCGGTGGAAATATGCAGGCCGTAAATTATATCAACTACCAGGCAAACGTTGGACGCAATGGCTTAATTGATAGGAGGCAACAGGGAATAGCCGATGATGGAAGACAATTTGGTTTATGGACACAAATCACCACCACTTTCAAAACAGATACAACTTTAGTTCTTGGTTTGCGATATGACGCTCAAAAGATAAACAATGTATACCGACACCAAAATGGAATGGAAACTGATGTTGCAAATGAGTCAATTACAGATCCTTTTCTTAGAACTCCGAGCACTGGTGGAACCCAACCCTATGTAGGTCCCGGAAATCCAGTCAACCTAACAAATCCAGTCAATGATCAATTTGGTAATCGGACGGCTAATGGCTACGTGCAACCATTTCAAAGAAAGGACGTAGTTACAGAAGATAAAACACCGCGAATTGCATTGATTCAAAATATTAAATCAACCGATACCACAGTTAAATTCATGTATGCTGAAGCATTCAGAATGGTAACTCCACAAGAATTAATTCGATTGCCACGTGATTTAGGAAATGCACAATCAGAAAAAGTAAGAAACAAAGAGATTAACATTATTCAACCACTAATGAAAGGATCTCTCATATTGAATATTGATCTTTTTAGAATGACAGGAAGCACAATTTACGCCTTCAATGCCGCAACACTTTCATTTGGTCAATCACCGGAATGGAGCAATACTGGTGGCTCTCTGGCAACAACATATATTATTGATACTAAATGGCGGGCTAATGCCAGTTATTCAAGCTACCAACTTAGAAGACCTAGTGATTCTTCATTTTTAAATACTCTTTTTACTCCCAAGCCCCAAACTTTAAACTCTCCAACAAAATTATGGAAAGCAGCTTTATCTAGATCTGTTATTAATGACAATTACACAATAAGCTTAGAATTCTATTACAATGGATCAATTTACTTAATGGAAAATCCTCCAAGAACAAATTCACAAGTTCTTAACAATGATGGAAGTCTGCGAGAATTACCACCATTACCCGGTGAAACTACAAATGCATCTTCCTATCTGGGCTACGGAGTAGGGGGAGGTATTACTCGTTACAGGGTTTGGAAAGTTCCAGAAAGTAAATTCTTTAACCTAACTTTCTCATCCAATCTAGGTAATGATCTAATCCTTGTTATCTCTGCAAAGAATATTTTCAATCAAAGAGTTTTATTTCCTTTAGACATTGACAGTGGTAGTTTCACTTCTCCAACCATTGACCCACATCAACTATTAGGATTCGGAAGAGAGCTTTATTTCAAACTAGGATATAGGTTTTAATAATGAATTTAATTATAAAACTATCATTAATCTCGATCGTAACTATTTTTCTCAATTGTCCAATTACAAATAAACTGTTTATAAAACCTTCCAAGGTTAAAGGGGGAGAAGCAAAAGAAATAATTAAAAATCGTCTTGCCTCTTTTTTTGTAAATGATATATCAACAAACAGCAATAACTCATTAGCCGCTGATTTCATAATTCCTTCTCTAGCTGGAATTCAAGACGATAAAATTTATAGCCGACGTGACGTAGAGAATTGTGCTACTAAAATATTTCTCGCCGCAATAGCCATTGATCAACCAAACATTACAGCAAATAGAAATAAAAAGAGTTCCGATCCATTAAGAACAAGCGATCCAAATAGTAGATTAATTCCTCCAATTCTATGTCAATTAAATGCAATTGATAAGATCATTGATATCGACTAACAGATTAGATTGCGTGGATTTTTGCATTCGTTTTATTCTTATGCTTTTTAGGATGAAGTTTTTGTTCTTCTGAATCCAATCTGTAGTGCGGCAAATGCATCTTAGCTATCTTGTGCATTAACTCTACCATTTTTTCAAACCCTAGTAACTCCATTAATTCTAAGCTTTTCTCAAATCCAATGCTATTAATAAAAACAAGCATATTCTCAGCTCCTATTGCATGAATTAATTGCGGAATTTCATTTAGCCCTCGTTTCTTAATCCACTTCTTACATTGAGGTAATGTCAAGGTATTGACAATGGGTATAAGATGGTCGATATTCACATCGCGGATAATTTTCACTAAATTATCAGATCCAATGTATTTGATTAACCCAATCGCTTTATCTGTGCCAATATTTTTTAGAAGCTCAATTGCCCCTTCTTTACCAAGTCCACCGGCTAACTTCGTTATATCTGCTGGAGAGACAGACGTTGCAATTTTTTTCAGATCTTCAATCGAAAGACTGTGGATATAGTATATTAACTGCTCATCAGAGTTTGCTTCAACAATTTCAATTAATTCTTTCTCTGGAATTTGAGTAATAAGTTCAAGGATTTTTGCATCCGAAAGTTTTTGCGCTAAATAGATTAATCTTTCTTTTTTTAGTTTAGAAGAAAGTGAAATAACTTTTTCATAACCCAAATTCTTCATGAGTTGAATGGATTTTGCAGGACCTAACTTTTCTAAATATTCATATGCATTTTGTATGGTCAATATTAAAGTCATAACCAATCCTATTCTAAAAGCATATTTATTATTGCAACCAAATTAAATACTTGCAGCTAGATTTAGCCAAATCAATATATAATATATAATATGCAAAACCTTAAAGATAGACTAAATACATTAAATCCAATATATTTAATTTGGGGATACTTATTATTACTCTTAATTCTAACCTATTTTAAAATTCAACCATACAATTACAATCTTTCGTCTTTAATAGGTCTATGGAAAGGATTTGCAGAATTAAACCCATCACTCATAGACAAAGCATTTGTTATTTACAATGATGGTGGTTATGATGGACAATTTTTTTATTTAATCGCCAAGTCTTTATTTACAGAAGGACTTAATTCCTTTCCAATCATGGACTCTTTCTTTATAAGATTTAATCGCATAGGTTTATCCTTATTAGCCGGTTTCTTATCAAGCATTTTTGGTTTCGGCTCATATCCTATTATAACTTTATGTTTATTAACTCTCTTCCATATTTATTCATTCAAGTTACTATTTGGAATATTGGATACTGAATTAAAATATTTGTCTTATTTCTATCTATTTTCTCCTTTTAGTTTAAATTCTAATTTACTACTTGTATCTGACTCTCTCTTTGCATCCTTTCTAATTATTTGCATTTACGTTTTAAAGATAAATGGCTTTAATTTAGACAATTTAAAATTAACCGCTTCAAATAGAAGTTATAATTTTATCTCCATTTTTCTTACCATTACCTTCCTATGTTTCATAAGAGAATCAGGCATTATCATTGCTGGAACACTATTACTATTAAGTTTTCTAGATAGAGAAATTAGAATCTCAATTATACTTTTACTATCACTAGGAACCTATTTATTGATAATCGAATTAATTAAATTAATTCCAAGTTTCCACCATGGAACTAATCCATTAGGCTTTTTGGATTTAATTGATTATCCGCTATTCGGATTCTTTAAGAGTATCAAATTTCAATCTCTATCTGGAATAAAGAATATATTTAGAGAACTAGCAAAATTTCCAATTTTCATTTTCTATATTATATTAGCTCTAAATTTAACGAATATTAAAAACCGGCGCGATTTAATTCTTTATATTCCCATTTATTTTATTTTATTCACGGCAGGAGTAGGGGAGGTAGGATACTGGCTTTCCTTTGATAATATCTCTCGGATGTTTACCATCAGTTTACCATGGCTTATATTTTTGAAACAAGAAAAAAAAGCACATAATGATTACTATGCGCTCAGATTCAGTTTTATCGTTTTATTATTGCTTATAATAAGAATAATCTATATAAAAACACCAATGGAATTTTACATTTTTCAATGATTATTTATTTAGAGGAAGTATTTTCTCCATTAAAGCTTTCTTTCCACCCTCTGCTTTGTATGACAAAGAACACTCGCATTCCGAGAATGTTTTTTCAGTCGAAATAGGTTTGCAATTGCTAACTTCAATTTTTTGCAAATCGTCTTTGGTTATCTTCGATACTAAACCAGCAATCACTTCTGGTTTAATTTCTGAACCTAAAGATAAAAAGGCAGCTTCAATCAAAGACTTTCCATTTTCTTTCTTTACTGTTTGTTTACAACTAGACTCCATATAAGATGGAGACTTTAATTCAATGGATCTGCTAGTTGCTTTTCCTGAATATTTTTTTGTATACCAACTAACATCCATTATCCCATTGACATCTTTTGCATTAGAGGACTCTTTTAGATTAACACCCCAACCATCTTCTACGATAGCAACGGGCATTGATTTAACATCAGGGGTAGATGAAATGATTGTGGGTGCGTTAGTATCCGCTGCCCTCGTTGAATCAGATTTAGAGACACATCCAATCAGGAGGAGACTTGCTATTCCTAGAACCAAGAAACTCTTTTGAATTATCAATTTGCTCATATTAAACTCCTATTAAATTAAAGATTTCATTATATCAATGGTAGCTCTAGATTGATTTAAAGTATAAAAATGAATTCCAGATACTCCCATAGTTAATAATTCTTTGCATTGGGAAACAGTAAACTCAATACTCTTTTTTAGAAAGTCAGAAGGATGGTCTTTTAGAAGCGTCAATTCCTGAACTAATTCTTGGGGAATTTCGCAGTTAGCCATTCCTTTAAAACGCTCTATCTGACTAAAAGAGGTAATCGGCATTATCCCCGGAATCACTGGAATTGAAATTCCAGTGAGCTTTATTTTTTCTAAAAACTGTTGAAAAAGTTGATTGGAAAAAAATAACTGAGTGATTAAAAACTCCGCTCCAGCATCGACTTTTTGCTTAAGAAATTGAATGTCCGCGTCTAGAGTAGGGGAGTCAGGATGCTTTTCCGGATAACATCCACCTGCAATGCAAAAAGGAAATTTTTCTTGCCGAATAAACTGAATTAATTCTTTTCCATTCGCAAATCCAGATGGATGTTTAACAAAAACACCTTGCTCTTTAGGAGGATCTCCTCTCAACGCAATAACATTCTCAATTTTTTTGGATTGAATAATCTCTAATGTAGCTTTTACTTCAATACTGCTTGCTCCAACACAAGTAAAATGACACATCGTTGGAATTTGAAATTGGGATTGAATTCTTTCGCACAAATCGATAGTTTTATCTTTTGTAGAACCGCCAGCTCCATAAGTCACAGAAATAAAACTTGGAGAAAGACTTTTTAAATCAGACACTGTATTAATTAACTTAGCATCACCTTCAACGGTCTTAGGTGGAAAAATCTCAAACGAGAAAACTGGCTTATTAGCTTTGAAATAAATTTCAGATATTTTCATATTAACTTACCGTAAGGATAACAGGAATGACCCCACGGTCTTTTTTACATTCACCTAACGCTTTACCAACGAGCATCCCCGGTTTCAATTTATTTAAATCTGCTTTAATACCATGACCAGCTGTTAATCCTGACACAAGAATATCCCCATAAGTAATTGAGCCTTCCGAAGCATCCACATGCATACTAACTACACCAAACAAAGCCACGAGAACATGATCTGTTCCAACTTTTTTGTCACCTAGTTCAATGCAAGAGGAATCAACGCAAACTCCGATTACCTTCGTCGAATATCCGATTCTTGACTTTGCTATAGCCCCTTCTTTCTCAGTAATAACGAGCAAATCTCCTTTGGCTACGATATCATTGTGCGCTAACTTAAAATACCGAGCGATACAGTCATTGCCTTTTTCATCAACGAATCTAACTTGACCAATAAAGTCTGACTCTCCATGGGCTAACAACGCCTTACCGGAACCTACAATGTCTTTTTTCTTCACACCAATCCCATTTGCATACAATGCATATTTTTTTTGTGAAGAGAAAATCGCTCCGTAGCCTTTTTTAGAAAAACCCGCAATTCCTGCAGACTCATCATCTATTCCGTTAGAATAACCAACTACTCCGTTATCATCGCCGAACCCTACAACACCCTCATCAATTCCGACGCCTGAAATTCCAGATCCACCTTTTGCTTCATTGTGACCATAAATGACCGAATGACTTTGCGTTGGTGGAGAAATGTTCTTAAACTCTGAAGACGAAGAACCTTTCAAGTGAATTAATCCCGAGTGCGAACCATACTCATGATTAATAGGCGCATAATCATGAGTATGCGGCTTAGCATCACGAGAATCAGAGAGTCTTGAATCGTCAGCCGCAACAGCTTTATTCGGAATATTAAATCCATTTCTTGCAAGCATAATTATTCCAGAATCTTCGGTTGATGCATACTTTAGTCTTTTATCATTCCCTTGAACAACAACTCCTTCTTTGTCTTCTCCCGATTGCGCAAGCTCAACGATACCGGTTGTTTCTGTGGTGGCTTTTTTTAATCGCTTATCATTTCCCTGAACTGCGGCCATTGCAGCTTCTTCGCCATTATTGGCATAACGCATTATACCTTCTTTTTCTGTAGTGGCTTTCTTTAGTCTTGGATCATCTGCAGTCAAAACTCTACCTGGCATGTCAGCACCTAGCTCAGACATAATTACAAGCCCATACTCAGAAGTAGTCGCTTTCTTTAGGCGTTTATCGTTTCCTTGAACAACAACACCTGGTCGAGTTTCTCCATCTTCGGCTAATTCCACTATGCCCATAGAATCTGTAGTTGCAGATTTTAGCCTATCATCATCACTCTGAACAACTAATCCACTTTTAGATTCTCCTTTTTTTGCTAGGCGTATTAATCCGTAAGTATTTTCTGTAGCATATTTTAGTCTTTTGTCATTTCCCTGGACAGCAACTAATTCTCTTTCCTCTCCATCTGTGGCTAATTCCACTATGCCTTTAAATTCAGTAGTAGCATCTCTAAGCCGCCTGTCGTTTCCCTGAACCGCTAGTCCTTCTTTTGTTTCTCCATCAGCAGCTAACCTCACTAAACCTGGACGCATTATGGAAGAGTAGGGTGGTGTTTCTGCAATAATTCTTTTTTTGGAAAGAGCTATTATATCTGCGTCTGCATAGATTTCTAATTCTACAATTTGGGAAACATATCTCTTCATTGAATTGGGTTTATTATTTACACAAAGTAGTTTAAAAAAACGAATATTGGTCGGAAAAAACTTCCATTTGTACCAAGTCCCTGGCTCAGACATAAATTGAGGTTCTTCATGCAATTGATGCCAAGACAAATCATCCTCACTATAGTAGAAATAAAAAGCTTCGGGAAAATTTGTCTCTTCCGCATTCTTAGATAGAATTCTTATTTCTTCTACCCGATTAATTGATCCTAGATCAATTAATAAAAACTCCTCTCCTGGAGAAGTTTTTTCTTTCGATGACCAACCATAGTCAGGTCTTTCGTCTATAATATTCTCTTTAACCCAAAAACGATCATTCTCAGAGCTACTTATAATTTTTTCGATACCAGCAATCATTACTCGGAAATTTGAAAAAGCCGTTTTAAAAAGACCTTCTTTATTTCTTCGATTCAGCCTTATCACCATTTTAAGAAAAGCGGAATTAATCATCGAAAAATTCCATTTGCATTGCTTTTTACTTACGCGTGAGTATTCATATTCTTTAATAATAGGTTCCCAAATTTTTCCATCATCTGATATTTCGAAACGGAAAGTATTTGGCATAAACTCGCTTTCCTTCTCCATCGAATCAAATTGAATGCAGTTAAAAGAAGAAAGCTCCTTAAACTGAAATGTGATTACTGCAATGGACGAAGTAGGGGACTCTTCTATGAAATGAAAAAGTGCTCCATTTGTGAGTTCATATTGACCTTTACTTGAAATATTTTGTATTAATACTTCCGATGGATGACTAATCCTTACTGATTTATCTGGCATTGCTTACTCTATTTACAAACATAATTTTCTATCTAATGTGTATGGTGGTGAAATCATGCAAAGTATTTTCCTATATTTCTTAAATTATTTTGTAAAATATTGCTTTCATCTATGTAATTTATGTCTTTCTCTTACGATTAATTTTGGTCATGGTGATATTCGAGTCGTTTCAGAGAAAACAATAATAATGGAAGGGCGAATTTCTTCATTAAAAAATTTTAGGATAATCTGCTTTAAAAAATCCGTAAGCTTTTTTTCGATAAATATTGAGTGTCCATCAACAGCAATTGGAATACTTTCTAAAATCTCGACAGATGATCTTGTTAAATGGACTTTACTCCAATCTAAAAAACTTTTCCATGAATCAATTATATGCTGAGCAGAGTCAATCTCTCGATTAAAAATAGGCGATTCCTTTGCTGAACTACTGCTTAATTTTTTACATATCCCCGCTACATAGGACATATTACTTTCCAGTCCTTTACCCTTTGCAATTTGTATTGCAGAATCAACAAGGTCAAATCCGTATAAGTTTATTAAATTATCAAGTGATTTCTCTGGGTCTGCTTCTTGTTTTAATGACTGGTTATTATGTATGGTTATATTAAGATTGTTTGGGGATACCGCCTGACCCCGCCGAGGAGTTGAATTGTATTCGGCAGAGGGCGATGCCGGTATACCTGAGAGGGGTATATTTTTATCCCACTGAGGGGTAATTTTTGATCCTGTGTAGTTAAAAGAAAAATAATAAGTAGAATTTGTTCTACCACAGCCGGGCTTATAATAAAGCAGCCCTTCTTTTATTAACTCCTTTTTTCCTAGTAATATCGATTTTTTGGTCTTGAATCCGGTAAGTTTAAGCAGCGTTTCAGTGCTTGGCCATACGTGTTTAAAATTTTGGTCACTAAATTTAAGCAGAACAGGGTATAGAGTTTTTGCTGCTGGACTTAGCTTTCCCCATAATCCTGAGTCAATGATATCGGACATGAATTTTATATATTGATTGCTTGTTTCGCCCATACGCTTCTCCTTCCGTTACGAAAATATCAGAAATTAAGCAGAAAGGTAATTAAAAAGGATTGACTTAATGCGAATAAAGTTTTATTATGTCTCATCTGACAATATTCCTTCGGAAATATTTTCCGTCCCCGGTTGCCGCCGGGGGGTTTCTTTCTGATTTACTTACAAATATCTTATTTGTACTAAATATTTGTTATGTCACATTATGTGTACTATTTTTCAAAGTCAAGTACAAGAAAATAAATTTGTGTACTTCTTTTTAGCTGGTTGTTGTTTGTATAGTGAGATATGGTGTGAGAAAGCTTGCTTATGAAAGAAATTTTGCGAGAGACTTTTTGAGTTTACTCTCGATTTGTAGAAGTAATTTTGTATCACTACTCATAATAATGATTTTATTATCTAGCTTTTCTATGGTGCATTTTGCTGACTGTTGTGTTTTGATGCTACTTTGGGCATTACCTTTTTTATTGAACTCTTTTGCTTCTTTTATTGTCTTAAGCGAGCCATTTTTATAGCTTTGTATAAAATTTTGAAAATCTCCTTTTTTATGAGATTGCGCAGCCTGAACCAGTAAGTTTTTGTTGTCAATGCCAACTTCTCTGCAAAGCTCAAGTTCTTTTTTCCCTAAAACTGAAATGCTTAAAATCTCCGTTATATAATTTCTACTTTTTCCAAAAATTGAGCCAATTTCATTATCTGTGTATCCGTATTCAGCTTTTAGGATTTTCATTGCGTCAGCTTCATCGTAGGCGGAAAGATTTTCTCTTTGAAGATTTTCAATTACGGCGAGCTTATAGACTTCCTTTTCTGGTTTGTTTAATATTTTACATTCTACTTCGCTCCAACCTAGTTGACTTACAGCATGAAATCTCCGTTCGCCCGCAATTATTTTGTAGGTTTCCTCTTGCTCTGCTTTTGTAACTACTATTGGTTGAAGAAGCCCATCTGTCATGATGCTATTTGCCAATTCTTCTACGCTCTTCTTCCTGTCTCCTCTCGGTTGTCTCTCAGAGGGCAATATCTTGGAAAGTTTAATCTTGCGAATTGTCCCTTCTAATACCTCGGACTGAAAAATATCAGCTAACGAGCCTAATCTTTTACTTTTTAAGCTCATTCAAAAATTCCTCTACAAACTCTTCGTATTCTTTCGATTGTCTGCATTTTTTATTGTAATCATATATCGAGCATTTGGCCAAATGACTTTCTCCAATAGCAACGCCATCTGAAATACTTTGATCAAAGACTTTGAAATACTTTGTTAGAATTGGGATGATTGTTTTCGTGAGTAGTGTATGCGGTTTTAATTGAGTGATTAAGGCTCCAATAATTTCAAGCTGTGGATTAATTCTTTTCTTGATGCTTGTTATTGTTTGTTGTAAGCCTACGATTCCGTCTACAGAGAACTTCTCGGCTTGCAGCGGGATAAGCACGAAGTTCGAGGCAACTAATGCGTTTATAGTGAAAATGGATAGGCTTGGAGGACAATCTATAATGCAGAAGTCAAATCCATCTAAGTCTTCCATTGCATCTCGGAGGATAAAGGGTGCTTCCACGTTATTTGCGCTCACTGCTTCCATTTCTGCCAATCTAGAGCTGGCAGGAGCAACAAAAAGGTTTGGTTTTGAGGTTTCATGAATAATTTGATTTAGCTTTGCTTTATTGTGAAAAATATGAAACATGTTCTGGTCTAGGCTCGTGCTCACGTAAATACTTGTTGAATTACTTTGAGGGTCCATATCAAGCAGAATGGTTTTTTTTCCTCTTCTTGCTAGACCTTCGGCTAAATTGATTGAAGTTGTTGTCTTTCCTTCTCCGCCTTTTTGATTTGTAATCGAAATTGTAATCATGCTTTTGTGTTTTAACTAGGTTTGATATAGATAGCAGTTTTTCAATTAGAAAAAATGATTTATGCTTTAATTAATTGTCGTTTTTGTGAAAGGGAGTTTGTTTTGAGACATTTGTTAAATACCGAAAATGTCGGACATCCGACAGAAAGTAACTTGACAGGTTGCTTAAAAATAAACAAATTCTCTTTCAATGATTTCAATATTAAAAAATCTGAATCCTGAAAACGTTTCCATTTTCTATGAAAACATTGACTTTGTATTTGAAAGATTGGTTCGGATATTAAATGGAAGTTGTGGCATTCTCGTTTTAAAAGAAAGCGCAGATTCTTTCGTTGAGTTTACTTCTTGCGGCTATGAATCTGATTTCTACTATTCTTTTTTAGCAAGAGGGAATGGAAATTTCGAATCTATAACTTCCTCGGAAGAACCGGTTTTATTTTGGGCTAAGGAGTTTTCTTTAAGCTCGCCAATCTCTTCCTTGGCGATGACAACTAGAATAGCTTATAAGGGAGAAATGTTCGGCTTCCTACTAATCGAATTTCCGAATGAAGTGAATGAATTGCAAAAAAACTTTCTAGATTTAGTTGCGGACAAGATTGCAAATCTTCATGCAATGAAGTTGAACCTTGTTTCTATTCCAGCTCCTTATGTTAATGGAAATCAAGAAAAAAACATAAACTTCGAACTGTTTGATTTTATTTTGAGTGGATCTATTGGCTTTACGAATAGTCTGAAAGCAAACCGTTTCATCAATATACAAGGAAGTCAAGGGTCGGGAAAAAAATCTCTCGTTAAGTATATCTATAAAAAATTGGATTTGCATGGGAAAATAGTTCATCTCAACTCTCTGCCGGATCAGGTAGGAAAGCTGGAAAAGTCTATCCAAGATTGGATTGCCTTATCGGGAAATGGGATTCTTGTCATTGAGAACATTTCCAATCTTTCTATGGGGCAACAAAGGGTCTTTTTTGAATTCATAAAGGAGCCGGTATTAGAGCCACGAATTATTTTCTTAGATGATCTTACGAAGCATAAAGAGGATTACCAACCTTTCTGGAATCTTCTAACTCAGCATACTGTTCAGCTTCCGAACCTATTAAGTTTAGACAAAGAGAAACTTAAGACAGTAATTGATTTTCTCTTTAAGAATTTAAGGCAAGTCAATCGTAGACCAGACATGACTTTGTCGGAAGATGCTTATGAGTTTTTGTTTAACTATCCCTATAAAGAAAACTTACGCGATTTGAGAAATCTTTTGGAACAGGCGGTCATTGCATCGAAAGAAAATATTATTAGAAAAGAATTTTACTTGAAATTTAATAATTCCAAAATAAAAAGCTTAGATTTTCAGAATGAAGAAGATCTTGATTTAAGAAAAAGTGTTCAAGCGCTAGAGCGACAGAAAATATTACTGGCAAATAAGATTTTTTCCGGTAATCAAATTCGAATGGCAAAGGCACTTGGAGTCTCAAGGGGATCTTTACAATACAAAATGAAACAATTGGAGTTATGATATGCTTTCGAATCAAGAGACAATGGAAGAGAGAAAAACACCTGGCGGCTACACTTTAAGGGTGCATAGGGCGACTATGACTTATGAAGTCATTTCGCGTAAAGGAACAGAAGTTCCAAGGAATTCGAAAAACAATTCTAGCATTGTTAAAGTTCCGAGAATTATCTTCTTAGGCTCATCTTTCAATTTGTCGCATTTTCGATTATGTGATTTAACATATGTAAATTCCAAATCTGGAAAACTACAAATTCCTTACCAGTATGAAGACGCTCCCGATATAAAAATCATATCTGTTCCAACAGGATCTGATTCCGATGTATTGCCAATCATTCCCTATCAATATCAGTCATTAAAGGAGATTGTTCATGCTGCAGAGATGGGCTTGGAATTTCAAAATATCATAGTCGATGAGTCATCTCCGAAAAGTGAAATGGTTAACTTAAAAATTCGATTCCCTACTGTGAACATTTTAATACTAAGAAAGAAGATTTAAGAAAATTAAAATAATAAAAAATTATTTTAATTTTCTAGGGCTTACAAATACTCGTTCCTACACGTGGGATATATTTGGAGTCTTTAAAAATGGAAGAGGATCAGCAATACGAAGAGCGTAAAACACCTGCAGGGTTCTTAGTCAAAGTGCGTTTGACTAAGCTTACCTATGTTGTATTTACACCCAAGGGTCCAGAAGTTCCCAAGGGAGCTAAAAATAATTCAATCATTGTTCCTGTTCCTCGAGTGGTATTCTTGGGAGATGACTTTAACCTTTCCCATTTTAGATTGGGCGAATTGAGTTTTGTGAACGTTAAATCTGGAAAGCTTGTCATCCCTTATCAGCACGGCGGTTCGAGAGATATTAAAACAATATACCTCAATTCTGGTAGTGATAGCGATATTCTTCCTGTTATCATTTTTCACTATAACTTCGTTAAAGATATTATGAATGCAACAGAGCAGGGGATAGAGTTTCATCATATCGTTGCTGACGAAAGTCTGTTGAAAAACGATATGGTAACTCTTAAAATCCGTTACCCGACCGTAAATATCTTGATTCTAAAAAAGAAAATTAATGTAGCTTACGAAAACAAATCTCCTACAAGTGGAACGGCAGCAGCCGATGTTAAGGCCGAATTTGCAACTCCCGTTGTGGATGCTGACATTGCTCGCGCAGCGGATATGGCTTCGTCTGGCTCTAATTTAAATATGTATTCAGAGAATCCAGTGTTTTTGGCACGCATTCATCTTCGTAATTTGGAGTTAGACAAAGTAAAACAATTGCTCTTTGACTTTAACCTAAAAGGAGAAGATATAATTTTTATTCGGACCTTCTTGGATGTGATGATCAAAAATGTGAACAATAAAGAAGAACTGAATGCAAATAGAGACAAGGTTAAAGTCTTGGATGAAATCTTTAGACTTGCAGTTTTAATAATAAACCATGCTGAAGCTGATTTTGAACTTGAACTAGAAAAGGGGTTATCGAAAGATGTTGCTTATATGATTTATGCGTTACTTGAAAAATACCAAGAACAAGCTAAGAACATTGAAGAAGAGATTATGATTTGGGAATGGAAGTATCGAGCTAGAAGGTTAATGTAATTATATGAATAAAGCCGCATTTAGTAAATTAATAGAAGCTATGAGAAGCTTAAGCAATGAAGTGAATGATCAAGAAATTTGCAGAAGATTAGAGACTTTAATGCTTACTAGCAAGGATGATCTTAATTTATCAATAGTTAATCATCTCTTGGACAATCCGATGGAATTTGACCCTAAAGAAATTCCAGAGCCATATACAATGTACGTGAAGCACTTTATCTATATGGTAAAGAGAAATGAAAAATTAGGAATTTCTTCTAGATTTCAGTCAATATCCGAGACGAAGGCATCCAAAAAAAAAGAACTTTAAAATAGCCATTGTTGTTGAATATAGTCCGTTGTAGTCTTATAGCCTTTGGCATGATAGATGGATTTATCAACAGTTTCTGACCAATGATTCATTTTATCTACACAGTTAATAAATACTTTCATCGCTGCAAAGGAGTCGTCTAGTGCCTCATGAAAAGAATGACGCGATGTTTGTGTGTTCATTTTTTCTATCTTAAAAAAATCACGGAGCGCTACTAGATTGAATTTCTTTAGCTCGGGAAATAATTTTCTACTTAAATTGAGAGTGCAAAAAACGGGAAGAGTAGGGATATGAATTCCTCTTTTCTTAGCTTCAGGTAGAATAAAAGAAAGATCAAATTCTGAATTTTGAATTACAAGAGCAGAGTCACTAATAAATTTAAAAAACTCTGGTAAAATATCATTTAAACTTCTCGCATTTTCAAGCATTTTTGGGGTAATTCCATTGACTATTTGTGCATTTTGCTGCAACGGTTTCAACGGTTTTACGAGAAAATTATAAGTATTTAGAATCTTATCTCGATCAAATCGAATTGCGGCAATTTCCAAAATCTCATTTTCATTTGGATTGAGTCCTGACGTCTCAATATCCAATGCGGTAAATTCCATGTTCTGTAAAAGTATCTGGTTCATATCTTCCCCTACTGACATTAAAAAATGCTTACCTGAATAATAAACAAAGAAAGGGACAAAATAGAGGGTTTTTTACCTAAAAACGAGCATTTAGCGCCTTATTTGCCAAAATTATGTCATATAATAAAGAAATTCCATGATCAGTCTTTCAAGAAAAACCCTTTCCGGTTCTGTTTAAAGTTAAAGAAGCAATGCAAGAAAGTCCCAAGAGTATAATTTAAAGCTTTTAATAACAGATTACAAAGAGAATGCCCGAATACTGGCAAATAAAAGTGGAAGGAGAAATAGACAGTCATAAAAATACTCAATAAGACATAATGACAGGTATATAGCATTGATATCCATATGACAAAACGGCAGAATAAGTAAGGGTTTTTGCAAAAAAAGATTGCGAGATGAGGGCAATTTGTTATTTTAATCCAATGGCTGAAACATTAAAAGTTAGGGTTCGCTGTCATGCGTGCATATATATGATCGAGGGAACTGCCAAGTATGGGAAGGGGCATTACGTTGCCGAAGATGTGGATTTTGAATTTGTGGCAATTGGTAAGGTAGAGACGTCAAAAGGTCGCACTGTCAAGGCGGAAGTCTCCTGTATTTGTCCAAGTTGCGGTGTAAAATGCAAGTTTGCTGTTTAATATTAAGCACTTAATTGATTTAATTTGGTATTTCTGATTTTAAGCACCTTACTTTAGGCTCATGAACTTTACCTCTGCTGAATTTTTATTCTTTTTACTCCTTTTCCTTTCTCTTCGTTGGTTCGCCTACCCACTTCTTTTTAAAATTGCTGACAAAATTGGTTTCCGAAAAGAGAATTCTGGTAGCGAAGTTGATTCAAAGAATAGCGATTCTTCTCTTAAAAACGATGCTCTTGTAATCTTTTTATTAGCGGGAAGTTACTTTTTTTATGCCAGTTGGAATTATAAGTTTCTTGGACTTCTGTGCTTTACTTCTGTCTTGGATTTTTCTATTGGAAAAAAAATTCATTCTACCGACTCAAAATCGAAAAGACAATTTCTCCTTTTCGTTTCGATATTTATCAATCTATCAATTTTGGGCTTTTATAAATATTTCTTTTTTCTGGCTGATAATGTAAGTCAAGTTAGTAACCTCTTTGGGTTTGCATTTTCTCGACCAACTTGGAGTATTCTTCTGCCGGCTGGAATTTCCTTTTATACATTCCAGTCTCTAAGCTACACAATTGATGTGTATCGTCGTGTCTTGCCTGCGGAGAAAAGCTTCCTGCGATATGCCCTATATCTGGCATTCTTTCCGCAACTAGTTGCAGGACCAATCGTTGTTGCTTATGAATTTTTACCCCAAATTCAGGACGCATACAAGAGAAAATTTGGAGAAATAAATTTAAATCAGGCTTTCTATTTTATACTTTTAGGATTTATCAAGAAGTCTGTTCTTGCGGACAATATCTCCGTTATTAGCGATTTTGTTTTTTCTAGACATGAGCAAATTGAAACTCTATCCTGGTCATTTGTTTTAATGGGAATGATTTCTTACTCCATCCAAATATATGGAGATTTTAGTGGATACACAGATATCGCTCGTGGTGTAGCTTTGCTATTGGGATTTCATTTACCTGAGAACTTTAACTTACCGTATTTGGCTTCTAGTCTAACTGACTTCTGGAGACGATGGCATATTTCTCTGTCGAGCTGGCTAAGGTCTTATTTGTATATTCCGTTGGGAGGAAATCGATATGGAGAAATCTTTACCTATCGCAATCTATTTCTTACAATGCTGCTTGGTGGACTCTGGCATGGGGCAAGTTGGAATTTTGTAATTTGGGGAGGTTTGCATGGTGCGTATTTAGGAATTGAGCGTTATGTATTTGCCAAATTTAGAAGTGCTTCTTTTATTTCGGATGTCCGACCTTTTGTAAAGACTACCAGTAAAGTTCTTTATGTCCTATTCACTTTTTGTCTGGTAACTTGTCTTTGGGTATTCTTTCGATCTGCTAATCTTGACGTTGCTTATTCCATTTTTCGTTCTATTCTAAAATTGCAATCCGGAATTTCTCCCAATTACACAATGGAGTTGCAATTTTATACCATAGGTCTTACTGTTTTTCTGGCTCACTTATTCGGATATTTTTATCCAAACAAAATTCATAATCTCTTCGAAAGCGAAGGCACTCAATGGCAGTTTCCCATATATGCTTTTTTGTCAATCCTAGCTGTATTATATAGTGGTGAATTAAAACCCTTTATTTATTTTGTCTTTTAAGGAAAGTGGCTACTCCTGTCACCTCGAACATTCGAAGGCGAAGGGCGCGGTCAAGCGCAAGCCGGAAAATCGTGAGAGGTCTATTTTGCTTAATACTATCGTTTTATTGCCAGATAGATTTCTCACAAACTCAATGTTTCTCCCTAAGGGTCGAAACATAATGTTCGAAATGACAGTGAAAATTCTTAACTTGATAACATTACCTGTGTCACCTTGAATGGCTTCATCTTAATTTTATTTATGGCTCTAAATCTGAAACGGATATTATTATTTCTAGCAACCCTATTTTTGTTAGATCAATTTTTCTTTGGCTTTGTAATTTGGCGCTTACCAAATGAATCTCCATGGGGAACGAATCATTTTTTTAATTTCATTTACGAAAAGAAAAGAATCGAAAGAGTTCCTAAACTCAAACCTAGAATTTTAATTATTGGAAGTAGCATTGCCTATTATTCGCTTGATAGAGATTTATTAAAGAGCCATTTAAAAGAAAAAACGCAAATTGATTTCGATGTAGAATATTTATCGTATGCGGGTATGACTCCACTGGATGCTTTTTTGGTTCGAGAGGACATTCAAAATTTAAAACCCGACCTAATTCTTTTCCCCTTAAATTTTATAGATCTGCGATTGCATCGAGCGTATGTTTTAAATCCATCGGGAACAAATGAAACTGCCGACGACCGTGCTTTGTTGTTAGATGCTTTAAATTTTGGAGATGCGCCTCAATCTAAATTTACATTTCCAGAAAAAGCCGTCGAAGAATTTTATAGAATCCTTCCCATAGAAAAAATTGCTACCTACTATTCTTCTTATCTATTTTTGTTTTATCGCTATCGAGAAATCTATTCTCAAAACCTACGCAATTTATACAATCATCGATTTGGGCGGAACACTAGCTACCATGGTTATGGAGGAGTGCAAATTCCAGAAAGGGTAAATTCACTCGGTTGGACAGGAAAGCGATTTTCCTTTTTGCCAAAAGCTTATATGTTTGAAAAAGGATTTTGGATTCAAATAGTCCCGGAGATAATCGAAAAAGGACCTTTGACTTTAACTCTAAGTTCCGAAGGGGAAACAGATGTTCTGGTTTTCACTGAGCCTGGTTGGAAAAAAATAAAACTGAATTCCAAATTTCAAAAGCAATACTCTTTTATCACTGCCGGACTCTCGGCAACATGGAAACCTTATTTAGCAAAAGAAGATCGCTTCGATCATTCTAGAGATGATGTTGGTGTTCGTCTGCAACAAACATTTGGCTTAGACCGACCTCTTTCAGATATGCAGTATGTGAGAGAAGAGAGGACAGAAGATCTTCGATATATCAATATGACGGATGCAGAATACGAAGAATATTTTACTTATAGGTTGCTTTCTGATTTTGAACATAGACCGGGAATTCGATATATCCATGCACTCAAAGATGCGAAGGAGCGGCTAACAAGAGAAACCTTTCGACCAGGAATTCATTTACAATATCTTATGAAATTTACTGAGTCGATGAAAGAAAAAAGGATTCCTGTCTTACTTGTTAATAATCCTGAAAATCCGCTTGCTCTAAAATGGTATGAAAATTCTAAATGGTATCAAGATTATCTTTCCTATCTAGAACGCTTGGCTTCGAAAGATGAAATTTATTTTGTAGATTTTCGTCATAAGTTAAATGGACAAGACTTTAGTGATTTTCACCATTTCACTTATCCGGGAATGGTTAAGATGAATTCAGAATACGGGGATACAATTGCAAAAATTTCCAGAAAAACCGATTAGAATAAAAAAGGCAAGAACCCCGCGTCATCAGAATCCGGTCATTTCCAAAACACCGAATATCTATATGCGAATTCTAAAGAAACTTTTTTGGAATAAAAAATTTCTATATATATTCCTTTTTCTTTTTCTGCTTTTTATTCCCTGGGTGCCTGTTTTATACTTTGGAGTTTTGATTTACTTTCCTTATGATGAAACAGGAAAAAATAGATACACTCGAATCACAGGACCGCTTATTCAATACGTCGGAGGTGAATGGGTTAGCACTGACCGAATTCCTTCTGCTTGTAAAAAAGCAATTGTGATTGCAGAAGACAGTGAGTTTTTTAATCACAGTGGAATTTCCATTGAAAGCATTCGTTCTAGTTTAGAATACAATCGCAAGCAAGGAAGAATTATTTCCGGAGCTAGCACAATCAGTCAGCAGTTTATCAAAAATGCTTTTTTAAATCGAAAGAAAACTTACATCCGAAAAGTTCGCGAAGCGCTCGGTGCTATTTTATTTAATCTCCTTTTTTCAAAAGATCAACAGCTCACTTGGTATTTGAATGTAGTTGAATTTGGACCTCGCGTTTATGGACTACAAGCTGCTTCGAATTTCTATTTTAAAAAAGATGCTTCTCGATTGAACATTCGGGAGTGTGCAACGCTTGCAACTTTTTTACCTAGACCTGTTCATTTTAGCAATGGTTATCGAAGCGGTCATACGCCTGTCGCATTTCAAAGACGATTTCAACGAATTTATTCTGGCTTAGCTCCTGCTGCAGTAAAGAAGGAAAAGGAAAAAGAGAAAGAAGAAATTATTGAAGAGGTCGAAGAAGAGTAGTATTTGTCTTTTGATTACCTATACTCTTTAACTAATGTAGAAGCGACATAGAAGCCACATAGAAGCCGAATTCGGCTTCTATGTGGCTTCTATGTCGCTCGAATGTTGGTTTTATGTATAACGTTATATATAAGTAAGCTGATTTCCGCCAATAAAAAACGATTTGGATTTAAAGTAATGAATACATACACTCATAAAAAAATTATTGCTTTATTGTTTAGCCATTTAAAAAAATCTATCACTAAGGTGGTAAAAAATGGGTAAAGTTAAGGTTGGAGTTCTAGGAGCAACTGGCTCGGTAGGACAAAGATTTATTCAGTTATTAGAAGGTCATGAATACTTTGAAGTAGTTGCGTTAGGCGCGTCGGATAAGAGTGCCGGTAATCTATATAAAGACGTTATGAAGTCTAGATGGAAGGTTTCTTCCAAAATTCCTGATTATGCGGCTAATATGAAAATTACTCGCTGCACACCCAAAGAGACTCCCGGAGTAGATTTAGTTTTTTCTGGCTTAGACAGTGATGTTGCCGGAGAGGTAGAAACTGAGTATGCGAAAGCCGGTGTGATGGTAATTTCGAATTCTAAAAATCATAGAACAGATAAAGATGTTCCTATTCTTTCTGCTGAAGTAAATTCTGAGCAACTAAAAGTTTTAGAAGCACAAAAAACAAAAGGCAAAATTATTACAAATTCCAATTGCACAATCATGGGTGTTACCATTACCCTCAAGCCACTCTTTGATGCTTATGGAATTGAATCTGTATTTTTAGTTTCCATGCAAGCGATTTCGGGAGCAGGCTATCCTGGAGTTCCATCTCTTGATATTTTAGGAAACGTTGTTCCTCATATTGGTGGCGAAGAAGAGAAAGTAGAAATGGAACCACAAAAATGTTTAGGCAAAGTAAGTGGTGGGAAAATTGTTCCGGCTAACTTTAAGATATCCGCTCATTGCAATCGTGTTCCTGTTGTGGATGGACATACTGTTTGTGTTTCAGTTAAGCTAAAGAAAAAAACCACAGTGGAAAAAATTAAAAAACTATGGGCAGAGTTTTCTAGTGAGCCTCAAAAATTAAAAC